>CAIXHD010000354.1 GCA_903919065.1 uncultured Bacteroidota bacterium | reverse complement strand
TTTCGTGTTCTCAAAGAGACTCCTGGTTTCCATATTGTGCCTGCCACGCGAAGTGACTGCCGGATTTGCATCAAGCTTAAGCAGATTCTTTTGATTACCAGTCTCGAAAGCGGTAAGGTAGGTCAGCATAGTAACCTTCAGGAATTTCTCATAATTGATATACTCAAGAACATCTTTCGGTGTGTGATAATCAGACGTAAATCCACAAAACAGCCAGACTGAAGGAATCCCGAAACGGATAAATGGATAGTGGTCACTCCGGAAGTAAACCCTTTGCGGATGGGTGAGATTGGAGTACAGGTAATCAAATGCAAAATTGATCCCGGACTTCGAATTTGCCTTATGTATTGAGGCATCCAGTTCCGAACTCAGCAAGTTTGATCCTACCAGATAAAGGCTGTCTGTATTATTTCGGCCGAGCATGTCGAGATTCAGGCATGTGCTGATATTCTCGACGGGCACCGGGCAATTATTTACAAAGAAATGCGATCCGTAAAGACCCTGTTCCTCTCCGGTAAACCAGGCAATGATTACCGACCTTTTTGGCCTTTCTTTCAGGAGTGCCTGCGCTATTTCGATCAATGCCACGGTCCCGGTACCGTCGTCATCGGCGCCGGCAATAACCTCGCCATCGCTGATTCCCAGATGATCGTGATGTGCGCAGATAACAATGTATTCATCCCTGAGTTTTGGGTCTGATCCCGGAATCATTCCGACCACATTTCTTGAGGTGCTGTTCCGGGTATCGACCTCTATATTCAGTTGGATCCTGGTTCCTGTGAGCATTTTAGCCGGAACCGCAATTCCCTGACGGATGGTCTGGAACATCTGACCGACTTCTTCTGATGTTATTCCGAGGATTGAGGCTGCCAGATCGTGTCCGATGGCTGCCTGACCAAAAGGTAACGATGGCCTGCGAGTGGATTGCTGCGTCTGTGTTTGCGCTACCTGTACCGCTGGAGTCCCGCGCCTTTGAGTATCGTAATTCACAGTCATGCGGCCGGCAGGAATTCTTTCAAAAACTTCTACACCAGCCATACGTTTTGATTCAAGAACCGGAGGAATGATATAAAGCACACCGGCTGCCCCTTTTTCCCTGAAGAGGCTGATTCGTGAACTTAAACGGTAGGCATAGGTGGAGCCGAGATCTGTTTTCTGACCGGGCATAGGCTCATCAAGAAGAATTACCATCTTATTCGATAAGTCAATATCTTTAATATCATCCCATCCTTTATCAGGATTGGAGATTCCCAAACCGACAAAAACTGCTTCTCCGGCAAAGCTTCCGGAACTGGAGAAATTCCCGCCGAACGACTTTCCATAATAATATACTTGTTCGCCTCTTTCGCTGACCACCCGAAGTTTTGTATTGGGTTCTGATACGGAAATCACCCTGAGCGGCAGCGTCTGGTAAAAGGACCCATCCGGCAGAATTGTTGACAAGCCTGCACTTTTGGCCCAGTTGCCAAGATATACTGTTGCAATTTCGAGCTCAGCCGATGGCGTCATTCTTCCCC
>CAIXHD010000353.1 GCA_903919065.1 uncultured Bacteroidota bacterium | reverse complement strand
GAATTTCAGCACAAGCGTTCTTCCAGAATTTCAGCACAAGCGTTCTTCCAGAATGCGTCCAACGTAGCATTCCTTTTCTGTCATCCCGGCGCAGGCGCAGCCTGAAGCCGGGACCTTTACGCTGTCGTACCCATAAAGTTGAGAGCGAACTCCGGTGAGATATAATTCTCATAGCTCATGCAAACATCAGCCGCGAAACTTACGGCCATTGCCACAATTCCCGACCAGTCGCTCTCATTAAGGCTTTCCAGCTGATTTTTCATGAAATTTCCTCGGTAAATGGAGGCAACCATTCCTGCATTGAAGTTGTCACCGGCCCCGATGGTGCTCACGGGTTTCAAAGCCTGAACAGGGTAATGCTTCGATACCGATGGGGTTCTTACAAATACTCCTTCCGAATTGGCCGTGTACACCAGGCAAGTGCAATATTTGCTCACCTCAGCATAGGTTTGATCAGCATTTTCAGTGCCAAAAATAGTCTTGAAATCCTCATCTGATCCTCTGACAATATCGGCCATTTGCATGTTTTCGAGGATATAAGGCCGGAGTTTTTCGAGTTCCGGCAGATGTGATTTTCTGAAATTCGGATCATAGACGACCAAGGCTCCGTTTTTCCCGGCCCATTGCATGAACTCAATAAATTTGGCCCGGATTTCCGATGTTATGGCAAAGAAGGATCCGCACATGACGATATCATCACGGCCTATTTCAGGCATTCGAATATTCAGCCTCTCCTTGGGAAAATCACGGTAGAAGGTATAATGCGCATCATTTTTCTCATCCAGAAAAGCCATCGCCAGCACGGTTTTGCCATCATGGAACCGATGCACCAAATGAGTGTCGACTCCATTGCCCTTCAGGAAATCATCAACCAGGTTTCCCACATCATCCAGCGCATACTCACTGATGAAAATACCCGGCAGTCCAGCGCGACCCAGTGATACTAAACCGTTCAGCATCGATCCGCCCGGCTTTGCTGCCTGCGGCTGCCCTCCCTTAAAGATAATGTCTAAAACTGTCTCCCCGATTCCGAATATTTTTCGCATTCAATCTGATTTTGAATGCTAAAAATACTCAAAAATTTGCCGTAACTTTTAGTACAATTAATCACCATCCGTAAAACTATCATCCATGAAAAAGCTTGCTATCATGGCTTTCGCTTGCTGCCTTGCTATGCTGGGGACGGGTGCAAGTGCTCAAAAAGCTGCCGACGGGTTCCGTTGGGAAGGATCTGAAGGATACCAGTACAATCTTCAGACAGGAGAATATTCCCTGACTTTCAAAATTGTAAATACCTATGGCTCAAACGGAATGATTGCCGAAAATATTACCTGGGCTTTGAGCGACAGTCTGAACCGGCTGGTTCAGGATCGAAAGATTCAGTATGCATACGACGATGCCAGGAACAATACCGGCATTGTGGAATGGGTGAAATTGTTCGAAGTCGATTCCTTGATCCCTTTTATCAACTATATTATGACCTATAATCAGAACCTTCTACAGACCATGTTGTCTCAATTTCGCGACGAGGAAACCGGGGAATGGACCGACAGGCAGCTGCTCACCTATCTATATAATGACAAAGGGCAGATGATCCGGCTGAACAATCAGAGGTGGGATGGTGTGGCTTCCTGGATTGATCGGTCCATGAATACTTGCGAATACAGTGCCGATGGTGACAAGATCCTGGATGAAAGATGGGTCTGGAACAGAGTGGCAAGGGAATTTCAGCATCAGAGCCGCCAAAAATTCACCTATAACACCAACCATGATGTTCTTACAGATTCCACATTTTATTGCATGAATCAGGAGGGCACGGAGTGGTATCTCGATTTTACGGTTGGGAATATTTACAGGCCGGACGGGCTGCTTGCCGAATCACACGAAAAGATGTATATAATGGATACCGCCAGCTTAATGGCTTGGTATAAAAGAAATTACGAATATGATGATAAAAACAGGCAGACTGATATGTATTTATACCGGTGGAACGATTCAGCCCTGACCTGGGTGAATCCATCACATGAACATATGGAGTATGACGATTATGGTAATCTGGTAAAACTCGATTTGAGTTACTGGGACCGCGACAGTCTGAAAATTCTGCCGCAGGAGAGGGTAGTTTACCTCTATTCCCGGATTACAGGAATCAGGGAACAACCGGTGGTTACCGAGGCTGTTTTATATCCAAATCCCTTTACCGACCGGCTCACCATCATGAACGCCGAACCCGGATCCAATATTCAGGTTCTGTCGAATACCGGCCAGATT
>CAIXHD010000352.1 GCA_903919065.1 uncultured Bacteroidota bacterium | reverse complement strand
CGCCGAGCGCGAGTGGGATTCAAAATGGCCGGGATACAATGGCGATCCAAGGAGCATAGTCTGGTACATGCGGAGTGAAAAGTCGCAGCTTGAGCCCATTATGACGAACTCAGAATCGCTGAAAAATTTTGGTTCCAATGCGTATACAAAACCCGCTGCTGCACTGAATATCCTACGTGAGACGGTTATGGGCCCGGAGCTTTTCGAATTTGCTTTCAAACAATATGCACAACGATGGATGTTCAAACATCCGAGTCCCGAGGATTTTTTCAGGACCATGGAAGATGCATCAGCAGTGGATCTCGACTGGTTTTGGAGAGGTTGGTTTTATGGGACCGACCATGTGGATATCGATCTGAGTTCTGTAAAGCATTATTTTGCCAGAAACCTGGATCCGGTGGTAACCAATGCCGAGGACAGGAAGGCCCAGGCCGGAGAACCGGAGTATGTATATTTTACACGCATGCGCGAGAAGGGATTTGAAGGGGTGACGCAGAAGGATGTGAACATGCAGGACTTCTACAACACCTATGACCCGGATCAGGTGACTGACGGAGATAAAAAAAGGTATGAAGATCTGGTTAAAAATCTGACCAAAGAAGAGAAGGCGCTGATCGATAAAGGGTACCATTTCTATGAGCTGACACTGAAGAATGTGGGGGGATTGGTGATGCCGGTTATTCTGAAACTGAATTATACCGATGGCACCAGTAAGGTTGAGCGGATACCGGTGCAGATCTGGCAGCGGAATACTGAGGAAGTAACCAAGCTGATTATATCCGAAAAAGAGATCCGGGAAATCGAGCTCGATCCATTCCAGGAGACTGCTGATACTGAAAGGAACAATAATTGGTGGCCAGTGAAAAATGAACCTACCCGGTTTCAGATTTACAAGCAGCAGGAAAGCTTTGGCGGCGGGAGCAACCCGATGCGGGACAGTAAGAAAGAGTAAATGGCCTGCTTATTTCATTCCGCCCGGCTTGTACCAGGTATCGAGCTGTGTTTGCACATACGCTGCAGCTGAGGCAGGTGTGTAGGTGCCGGTGAGCAGGCCGATCAGGGATTCACCCATCAGGGCGCTGCCGGCGGGTGATTGGGCACTCAGGCGCTCAGCCATCAGGCGGATGGTCAGATCGGCATTGGCCGAAACCTCAAACATCTGCTTTGCCAGTGGGTTAGATACCGAGTAAGTGCCGGGTGTGAGGGAAATGAAGCCAGGAAGCTCAGTCATCAGGGCCTGGGCATATTCTGCTCCTGATACCCATTTAATGTATTCCAGAGCTGCCTCCTTGTTTTTACAATTCTTATTCAAACCGATGCCAGCATCGACATTCAGTACATACTGGACTTTGTCGCCAGCCTTTTTAACTGGTGGTGCAAACCAGCCGATTTCGGCACTGGTCATTCCATACCCTTCAAATACGCTGATCTCCCACGATCCACTGAAGAATATCGCAGCTTTGCCGGTAGCGAAAATTTCGCGCATCTGCTCATAAGTTTTAGTTTCGAAGCCTGCCGGGAAATACTTTTTCAGCGATTGAACCATCTCGAAGGCAGAGAGGAATTTTGGATCGGTCATTTTCATGGTTCCGGCCATTAACTCCTGTCGCGATGCTTCGCCACCATAAAAATTGGCACCGATACCACTGAATACAATCTCATATAATGGCCAATCGGTAACGGCCCCCTGAGCAATGACAGTCTCACCTCCAAGGCGGAGTTTTTCGCACGCAGCTATGAATTCATCCCAGGTAGCAGGCACCGCAATGCCATATTTTGCAAAGATCGATTTATTGTAATATATGCCGTGGGTGACTCCCATGGATGGAACGCCATAAATAGTTCCGTCTTCATTTGTCCATGCCTTAAGATTGATTGCCGAATACTTATCGAGGCCGGAAATTTCCATGGTTAGATCATCGAGATAACCCTTCTCGCAAAAAGCCCGACCCACCTCGAAAGGACGAAGATAGATGAGGTCTTCCGCCTCACCGTTCTTGAGTTTCTGCGATAATACAGCCGGATACAGGATGGTTTCCACCGGTTGAAAATTGATTGTAATATTTGGATGCGTCTTTGTAAAAAGTGCATGTATCCGGTTCATCTCAGCCATATCGTCGACCCTCCAGCTGGTCACCGTTAAAGTTACAGGATCAGCAGTCTTCTCGCAGGATTGAAAACCCAGGGCCACAATACTCAACAATGAGATCAGGACGATGGTCCTCATCTTCAGTCTGGCAAAAAACAATTTCATCATGGTAAATTATTAATGTTCCGCAAGGAAAGCGGACTTCAAATTTACCACTAAAACCGGGACTCCCAGAGAGATTCAGCACCTCAAAACAACCGTTCATCAAAAAGCTGATCGGCTTACTGAAAAAGGTTCGTCTTGATCAGGTTGAGTATAGCCAGAATAATAACAAATACCAGATTTATGGCCATGCTGAGAATAATAAGAAAATAGAAAGCAGAAAGATAGCGGCTGGCCTGAAGGAAAGCTGTTTTGGTAAAATCGCCTATCCAGAGGGTGCCAAGATTAAACAGTAAAAGGATAACGACAAAAAAGATAAATCCGCCCGCAGCTCCTTTAAAATCGGACTTGCTGAGGGT
>CAIXHD010000351.1 GCA_903919065.1 uncultured Bacteroidota bacterium | reverse complement strand
CTGGACCCCGGAAGACTGGACCTGGAGCGGAAATACGCCGGAGCATCTGAAAATTACCATTGACGACCTGAAAGCTGCGCAGGAAGCGGTTGCTGCTGTTGGAAATCCATTCCGGCTGGCAACCTGTGGCTGGGTGCTTGGTCCGGTGCAGGACCGGTCGATGTTTGATAAATTTTTACCGAAATCATGGCCGATGAGCTGTATAAATCAGCAGGTTGGGTTTACCCCCGTGGATCCCGGATTTGCAAAAGTCACCGGTCGCTCTTTATGGGCGATTCCATGGATGGAGGATGACCCTGCACTTACATGCATGCAATTGTGGGCGGGCCGTATGCGTGCTGATGCTGCGGATGCTCTGGCCTATGGATGCGATGGCTTTATCGGCATCCACTGGCGCACGAAAACGCTTCAGACAACGGTGAGTGCTTTGGCGCAGGCGGGGTGGAAAATAGTGACAAGTGACGGGTTACAGGTGACTAATAGTGCCGTCACCAGTCACCTGTCACCTGTCACGTCTTCTGAGGCCGAAGCCAATTTCAAACGCAAAACCCGTGACCTTCCTATCGATGATTTCTATGCGGATTGGGCTTTTGCTCAGTTCGGCAGCGGAGCAGCTGATTCAATGGCAAAAATGATGACCAGTCTTGATGGTCAGGAAGTATCGATAAACAGCGGAGGAGGAAAGAAAACCCGGTTGCCCCGGCAGGGGGATTGGACAGGCCCTGGCGGAGTGATCATAGATACACTGACCTGGGAAAAGCGTGCGCCGGATTATGCATTTGTCGATAGGATTGAAACCTGGCGCGACAAGGTTACCGGGGCAGGGAACCTCGAACGTTTTGATTATTGGCTCAATTTTTTCAAATATCACCGGGCTTTCGGAAAGTTCGCCTGTGCATTGGGTGAAACAGAAAGATTGCTAAAAACTATAGAGAAATCGGCTCCGAACGATCCCGGATCTTACCTCGACCAGTTTGTCAGTCAGAGAATTAAACTGATAGAAGCCATTGATGAGGCTCTCGGATATTTGGTCGCCTATGCTTCAACCCCGGGTGATCTTGGAACGATTACCAATTGGGAGCAGCATTTGTTGACGTACAATGTTGAAGGTCATTCGGCACGGATTGAGAAAGTTACCGGGCGGAAACTTCCACCTGAAGCTCAGCCATCAGCGGAAATACTTAAAATCAAAAAAGTATTGGTGCCAACAGTCCGGACTCAAATTGACAAAGGGGAAAGTCTACCGGTTAAGCTGCTCCTTTATGGCATAGAGCCGGAGAAATCGATAGTGAGATTCAAAATGCTGGGGTCTGAAAAATATCAGGAAGTTGCCTTTTCGCAAGTGGCACGAGGAGTTTACCGTGCCGAAATTCCTGCCAATGCAATTACTGACGACTTTGAGTATAGTATCAGCATAAAGGAAAAAGGCGGTAAAGATCATATCTGGCCGGCTACAGCCCCGAAGATGAACCAGACGGTGGTGGTTCGGCTGGCGCCTCACTAAGAGGTCGGCTTCGCCTCCTAATTGGTTCGGCTGGCGCCTCACTAATTGGTTCGCCTGCGGCTCACAAATAAGGGGCTTTGCTGCCCGTCGGCCTGATGTAAAGGTTCCGATGGGAGGCTACCAGATGCTGGTACGGGGGTGAATTATGCGCGGACGCTATCGCAATTCATTTGAAAAACCCGAAGCTTTTAAACCGGGCGAGGTCACCAAAGTAAAATTTGAAATCCCTGATATCGCGCACCAGTTCAAGAAGGGTCATAAAATCATGGTTCAGGTTCAGAACACCTGGTTTCCGCTCGTTGACCGTAATCCACAGAAATTCGTTTATATCTATACCTGTGATGCCTCAGATTTCCAAAAGGCTGCGATCAGGATATATCACGACAAGAAAAATTCCTCGGTACTGAAGGTCAGTGTGTTGAAGGGTTGATTTTATTTGAGGGCTGGCAGGATATAGTCTTTTAATATCCAGAGCCCTACCTGTGGGGTGGTGTAGTTGTGTTCAGTGAAGGAGATCACCATGCTGAATTCCGGAATGATAAAGAGTGATTGTCCACCGGCACCTTCTGCGGAGATTACCTTAGTGGTTCGATCTTTGGTAATGGCGAAATCTTTCACCCACCAGAAAAATCCATAGCTCTTGCCGCCAAACTCAGTTTTGAAATAAGGCTTAAACGATTTTTCCAGCCAGGCTTCCGGGATAATGCGCTTGCCATTATACATGCCGTTATTTAGAACCATGATCCCAATCTTTATCATATCCGAGGGTTTCAGGTGCAACCCGCCCCCGGCATGGCAAAATCCGGTTGAATCTTTTTGCCATCGGAATCTTTCAATACCAAGCTTGTTAAACAGGTTCCTTTCTGCAAATTTTTCCAGAGGCATCCCTGTTGCTTTCTCTACAATTCCGGCAACTATCATGGGTGAACCGCTATTGTATTTAAACACGGTAAAAGGCTCGTGGAGCATCGGTCGAGAAAGCGCATACCTAAGCCAGTGACCGCTCCGGTACATATTGGCATTGTCATTTTTTTGGTCATCGAAAGGCAGCATCTCTTCCCATAAAAAGCCCCCCGACATGGTGAGCAAGTCGCGCAATTTTACTTTCGATTTAAGCGTATCGGATTGGCTGAATTTTTCAGGAAACCAGGTGGATACCAGCTGGTCTTCATTTGGTATGGATCCCTGGTCAATCGCAATACCGGTTAGCAGGGAAACAATGCTCTTAGTCTGAGACTGAATGTGATGCAAAGAGTCTTTGGTAAAACCATGGTAGTATTTCTCGAATTTTATCTCCCCCTGATAATACATGATCCAGCTGTCGACATTCCTGAAATAGGCATTTGTGTCGTTGCTGATCAGTTCATCTGATCTGCTGATAACAGAATTCAGTTTTGAAAAATCATGCTGTTGTCCATACGTTACCGAAACAGCACACAGCAAAACGAGTAAGGTCAAAGCGCGTTTCATGGTGATTAATTTTTGGAAGATATTTTTCTCGCAAAGCCGCTAAGACGCAATTTGT
>CAIXHD010000350.1 GCA_903919065.1 uncultured Bacteroidota bacterium | reverse complement strand
TCCCGAATGGCAGGACGCGGTATTTAAGGGCAACTGGAAGAACGCGTACGATATCCTGCACTCCACTAATCCCTTTCCTGAATTTACGGGAAGAATTTGTCCCGCACCTTGCGAAAAGGCTTGCGTTCTCGCCATCCACGATGAAACCGTTACCATTCGCGAAAATGAGTGTTCCACCGTGGAGCATGCTTTTGACCTCGGATATGTGCAGCCCCGCATACCGGTAGCACGCACCGGGAAAAAGGTGGCCGTCATAGGTTCGGGCCCGGCCGGACTGGCAGCGGCCGACCTGCTCAATCAGGCCGGACATGAGGTTACCGTGTATGAAAAGAATAATGCTATTGGTGGATTGCTGCGCTATGGCATCCCGGATTTCAAGCTGACGAAAACGGTGATCGACCGGCGCCTGAAGGTGCTGAAGGCAGAGGGGATCAGGTTTGTCACAGGAGTCATGGTGGGTGAGGAGGCTAAGAGAGGTGAGGAGGTTAATGGTAAGAAGGTTGATGGTGAGGAGGTTAGTGACAAAAAGGCTAATGGTGAGGAGGTTAGGAGTATAGTAATTAATGCGGAAAAGCTGTTGACTGAGCATGATGCTGTTGTTCTGGCAACCGGAGCGGAGCAGCCGCGCGATTTGACAGCCGAAGGCCGCGAGCTGCGTGGTATTCATTACGCCATGGATTTTCTGAAGCAGCAGAATCAGCGCATAGCGTTTGAAGATGCACCACTGGGAAGCATTATTTCCGCGCATAACCGTCACGTTCTCGTGATTGGTGGAGGCGATACGGGATCAGATTGCGTGGGCACTGCCATTCGCCAGAAAGCATTTTCAGTTACCCAGATCGAGATTCTGCCAAAACCGGCGGATACCCGATCTGAAAATAATCCATGGCCCTGGTGGCCCGATATACTTCGTACTTCCAGCTCTCATCTGGAGGGATGTACCCGTCGATGGAGCCTGGCGACCAAGCGATTTATCGGCGAAAATGGATCAGTAAAGCAGATTGAACTGGTTAGCGTGGAATGGAAAACCGATGCCGATGGCCGTCGCGTTATGACTGAAATTCCAGGATCCACGGAAATCGTGGAGGCCAACCTGATCCTGCTGGCCATGGGATTCACCCAGCCGTTGCACAATGGGTTGCTCGATTCTCTGGGAGTCGAATACGACGGGCGGGGAAATGTTAAAGTAAATTCTGATAAACAAACTTCTGTAAATAAGGTTTTTGCCTGTGGTGATGCAGAGTCCGGCGCAAGTCTTGTCGTTCGCGCTATCGAGGCTGGAAAGATAGCTGCTCAAAAGGTGGATGGGTTTCTAAACAAATGACTTAGATTCGTGTATAAGGTTAGGTCCTGAATGAACAATTCATATCTTGTACTAATCATTCAATGACTAATTTTGGATTATGGATAATGAATTGCAAATAGTCAGAAGTGAATATAACCTCTTAAGTTCCTTATACAATAAAGAGATTGCTGATCGTAAGCTGGCTGAGGACCTGTTGGTTCAGCAGAATGATAACTTATCAAAGCTCAACCAGTTCTCTGTTGATATATCAATGCTGTCGTCTGAGGATAGTCTTGAAGAGTTGATTGTGAAGCGACTGAAAGAAATTTCGGGTGCCAAGGTTGCGATGATTTCCACCTATATTTCATCCACCCGGACCATCACAACCGAAAAAGTTGAAATGGAGCCCGGACTCCTCCAGTCCTTTATAGCGCTCGCCGGGGATGACCACAAGCACAGTTTTGTAGTGAGTGATGAGATGTATCAGCACCTGATCAGGGATGTATACGGGGTGCGGAAAACCATGCATGAAATCAGTTTCGGCAGTTTTCCAAAAATCCTGGGTTCAGCCCTCGAAACTCTGCTGCGGATCGACAGGTTTATCGGACTTGCCTTTGTAATTGAGGGGAAGTTATATGGAACCACCCTGCTCGGCATGGGAAAAGGGGTACCCGATCCTCCAAGGCAATTAATGGAAAGCTTTGTTTTTCTGGCTGCAGTCTCTTTGCGGCGTAAGCAGGCTGAGCGGGCATTGCAGGAAAGTTACGATGTGCTCAATAAAATTACCGATCAGGTTCCGGGTGTTGTTTACCAGTACCGGTTATATCCTGATGGTCATTCAGCGTTTCCGATCGCCAGTGCAGGAATGTTTGACATTTATGGGGTTACCCCTGAGGAGGTTCGTGATGATGCGTCACCGGTATTTGCCCGTCTGCATCCCGAAGATTACCAGATGATTGCGGATACCATCGCAGAATCATCGCGAAATCAAACCCCCTATCACAGCGAGTTCAGGGTGATTTTGCCCGGAAGAGGCGCGCGTTGGCGGGCATGCAATGCAAAGCCATCGCTGCTCGAAGATGGCAGTACGTTATGGTATGGTATCATCACCGATATCACCGATCGCAAGCTGGCTGAGGCCGAGCTCATTAAAGCCAAGGAGAAAGCCGAAG
>CAIXHD010000349.1 GCA_903919065.1 uncultured Bacteroidota bacterium | reverse complement strand
ATTTGTGGTTTGTAACCATTCACCCTTTTGAAGATGGAAACGGAAGAATCTCAAGAGCGCTAAGTGATATGCTGTTAGCTCGTTCTGACGAACAATCGTACCGATTTTATAGTATGTCGGCTCAAATACGGAAGGAACGCAATTCCTATTATGACATATTAGAAAAGACTCAAAAAAGCGGGTTAGATATCACAAACTGGCTCGAATGGTTTTTGAATTGCTTATTACATGCCATTGAAAATTCCGAAAAGCTCCTTGAGAAAATAATTTTCAAACACTATTTCTGGTTAAGACACTCAGGAGTTAACATAAATGACAGGCAAAGAAAAATTCTGAATATGCTAATTGATGATTTTGAAGGAGTATTAAATACCACAAAATGGGCAAAGATCGGGAAATGCTCCCAGGACACAGCTTTGCGTGACATTCAGGATTTAATTGAAAAAGGAATATTGATAAAAAGTGAGCAAGGAGGACGTAGTACCAATTACGAAATGGTATCAAATGGATAATGCACGGGCCGATCAACTTTACCACCTGGCTTCCGCTTCAAAGGTTCCATGGCAGGCTTGTATTAAATCAGGGGTAATTTCACGACTGTTTTGTATCATATACAGGGTTATCTGAAAACACATTTAATGTATATTGCTGATAATTAGGATGAATCCTTATGAACTTAATTTAAAATACTTAACACCATTTTATCATGCCCTGGGATGCAAAATATGTAAAGTACGCACTTGCTAAAGCAGAAGGTAAGACTGTGAAAGTTCATAAAGATCAGTATAATTATGCGCCCATCAACGTTGGAGAAACGGTAACCATGGCTGTGTGGGCAGGTGATGAACTTAATGTTTTCCTGGCCAGCGGAAAGGTCAGACGATACCGGGACCAGTATAACTATCGGGTAGTATAGATTCAGCGGCTGTTTTTCTTAATAACAATTACCCTTGCCTAAGCCGAACAAACGGAAAGGTTTTCATGACACGTCACTCATGTTGTGCATATTTAATATTGAACTTTAGATTTACACAGATGACCATTTTTGAACATGAACCCTTGTCCGAAACCCCGGAGTGGACGCCAAGTGGACCCAGGCGATAAGGCTTTTCCAACTTGCTGAAATGGTGCGGACTACCGACCGGGTCCGATTCCCGGTTGGAATTCACATTAATATTTTCGTATCCATTGCACTTCATCTATATTTATGTTTATAATTGCGTATTACTACAATTATTGTAGTAATACGCAATTATTAACAACAAAGAAGATGGATTCTGGATCGATTTCAGGCATATCGGAATTTCTTTTTAAAATCAGGGCCAGAGGCCGTTATTCCTTTACCCTGGATGAACTGAGATCAACGCTCACAATTTCTGAAAAAGCAATTAGCCAAAGCCTGTTTCGACTGAAATCAAAAGGTCAGATTGCACAGGTTCGTCAGGGATTCTATGTTATTGTTCCACCTGAATATTCATCTTCAGGCATTCTTCCTCTCTACGTCTACATTGATCAAATGATGAATTGGCTTGACAGGCCATATTATGTCGGGCTGCTTTCGGCCGCATCAATTCATGGATCCTCCCATCAGCAGCCCATGGAATCGTTCATAATGATCACCAACCCAGCTTTGCGAAAGATCAGCCATCCGAGCATAGTCATTAATTTTTTGGTGAAAGGCTCCTGGGAGGAGAGTGACATCATCAAGAAAAAAACAGATGCAGGATATATCAACGTATCTTCTCCTGAGCTGACCGCTCTCGATTTGCTCCTTTTTAATAACTGGCTCGGGATAAATCGCGCAACCGAAATAATCAGCGAGCTCGCTGAGGAAATGAAACCCTCTGTTTTAGCGCAAACTGCACGGAGATTTCCGGTTACTGCAACCATCCAGCGACTAGGCTATGTGCTTGATAACGGATTAAGCAATGAAAAAATGGCCTCTGTTCTCGAAAAAGTGCTAGCCGGAAGGAAGGTCCATCCGGTTCCTCTCTCCAGTAGTAAAGAGCGAAGGGGTGGAATCTCCTCCCGCTGGAAAATTATTCAAAACATGGAAATAGAAAGTGAATTATGATTCCCCGTAACTAAAATATAAGAACGGATTAACCCATTAAAAACACCCCAATAGATTCAAAAAAAGAGACATCATTGAAAAATACTGATCGTCTCTTAGAAAAACAAATGATCGCATGTATCTTTGCATCAATCATACCTGCCACGCTTCCCATCAGAACAGCGCACCCGGGCAGGTTTTCGATTTTATAAGAGCTCAGGAAACAATTGAGTTATCGAAGCCAAATGAAATTCAGGAAAATTTTATGCCAACAAGCTGATTATATATGGTATCCTGCATTTTCTCCCATGAGTTCACCCAGGACGCAACGTATTTATTGTATATTGCTGATAATTAGAACG
The DNA here is from genome assembly GCA_903919065.1 of uncultured Bacteroidota bacterium. Classification (GTDB taxonomy): domain Bacteria; phylum Bacteroidota; class Bacteroidia; order Bacteroidales; family UBA12481; genus UBA12481. Next base: position 1,769 of record CAIXHD010000349.1, on the reverse strand, counting down.
AACCCTTATGGGAATTAATATAAAACCCTTAACATCATACTATTATGCCCCTATCTTCAACTGTACGATTTTTTCGTACATAAAATCATACACTCTTCATTTGACCAACCATTTGACATATTGAGGGATTCGTGTTGCCAGATAATAAGGCATATTAAGAAGGGTATAAGGCTTGCCTTCCGGGGTTGTCACTTTTTCGACTGATAGTTTGTTAGAAAGTAAGCGAACAGCGTATGAATGATTGGTCCTGTCCATGAATTGGTGAAGCGACCTAAGTCTGCCCTGAGCTCCGGATTTAACTTCAACAGGTATAAGATATTGCTCATGCGGGTATATGAGGTCAACTTCTGAACTGGTATTAACTTTTTCCCGTACCCAAAAATGCAAATTACTCCCGATAGAAGTGAATTGTGATTGCAATTGCTGAAAAACAACATGTTGCATGATTCTGCCTCTGTAAAAATCGCTTAAATCATTGAGTCCGATCATTTGTGCCTGGATTCCCAGAACATTATTCAGCAAGCCGGTATCCAGAAACTGCAACCGTGGCTTTCTCGTAAAATCGATATCCTGAGGAGGCTGAGTGCTTATCGTTGGATAGACCAGTTGAATCAGTCTCGACTTGTCCAGGGAAAGCAGGGCTTCCCCAACTTCGCGGCCTTTATAGCTTGAATTGCCAAATCCGGCCATCGTTATCCTGTCCTTTTCATGTGCCGCAGTTTCCATTATATGCCGGAGAACTTTCTTCTCAGTATTGTTTCGCCCATATTTTTCAACATCATCCTTATAAGTCTGCCAGATTTCCTGATATACGGCCCCGAGTTCCGTATAGGTGTTGGTCTCTACAAATGTTTTAATCACTTCAGGCATGCCTCCGATCACCACATATTCATGAAAGAGGCTTTGGATAATTTCATGGTAATGCTCCTTGATAGGAATCTCCTCAAGAAGCCCGACAATATTCTCTTTCCCTCTTGCCCATAAAAACTCCTCAAAATCAAAAGGGTGAAGAACCAGTTGCTGTATCCTGCCAACCGGAAAAGAGGAAATATCTTTCACCACATGTTCCAATAATGACCCGGCACAGATAACGTGCAGACTGGGGAAATCTTCATAGAAAAACCTCAGGAGCTGAATGGCTTTTGGAGATTCCTGAATCTCATCGATGAAGAGCAACAATGATTCTTCGTTGATGGAAATGTTTTCCCTTACCAGAATGGCTTCAAGGATTGTCTTGACATCGTCTAACTCAAACAGACTTAAGTCTTGCTTCCGTTCAAGGTTCAATTCAATGAAAGCATTATATTCCCTGGCAAATTCCCTGACAACCGTTGACTTTCCCACTTGCCGTGCACCCCTTAATACCAGCGGTTTGCGCCTGCCTGAGTTTTTCCAGTCTAACAGTTGCTGATAAATTTTTCTTTTAAAAATCATTTGATTTGTTTTAAATCAGGGGTAAATATATATCATTCTTGTATCATATACGGGGTTATTTAACGACATTTTTGTACTCCATACAGGGTAAAGTGTTTCATAATCCCGTTCGTTTTTCACAAGATTATGCTATTCACGGTTATTTTTCATATTCAACGGCTGGTTTTCTTAATAACAATTACCCTTACTATGAAAGGACAGATTGGGAGTCTCGTGGCTTATCGGAAGACCATTTTTGAACCTGAAATGGAATGGATTTTTTCAGCAGAATCGGTTGAAAAATCGGCTCATTTTAACCGAAAAAATACTTTTTCTGAATATTTGCGTAACCCACT
>CAIXHD010000348.1 GCA_903919065.1 uncultured Bacteroidota bacterium | reverse complement strand
GCCCATTGGGGACAGTTAATAACGGCACGACTATTCAGTCAGGTTCAACACTACAACTTAATGGCTTTTCACTTGGAACAGCTGAACCACTTAACCTGAGTGGTGTTGGCATAAATCCAGCACCTAGAGGGGCATTGTTAAACTCAGGATCTGATTGTGAATATAAGGGGCTGATTACTCTTGGAGCGGACACCTGGATAACAGGAAGTTCCGGAAAAATCAATATAAGCCATCCCGGAACAATTACAGGTTCTTATAATCTTTTATTACTTGGTGCACAAGGTGGCACTATTACCAGCATTCTTGGAATAGGAATTGGAACCCTCACGAAGAATGATACCGGTACTTGGACTTTATCAGGATTCAATACCTATACCGGTACAACAACAATTACTGCCGGAACACTTAAACTTGGTAATGCCTCCGCATTAGGAGGTATCTCAAGCGGTACTTCCATCACCAGCGGGGCGGTGCTTGACCTTAACGGGATGAATTATACCAACACCGAACCATTAACAGTAAACGGAACAGGTATTTCAAGCGGCGGTTCAGTAATAAACAGCTCAACAACAGGAGCTACCTTTGCCGGATTAATCACCCTTGGCAGTACAAGCAGCATTGTTGGTGGCACTGGAACAATAAACATCAGTAATCCAGGAACAATAACAGGTGCAACGTGCGGTCTTACCCTTGGCGGTTCTGCAGGTGGTACACTTGCCAGCATTCTTGGAACAACAAACGGAACACTTACAAAAGCGGATGCAGGTACATGGACACTTTCAGGGGCAAATATCTATACAGGCTTAACAACTATCAACAACGGCACATTGAAATTGCAGACGGTTGCTTTCTCTACTACCTCCCGTGCATATTCGATCGGCTCCGGAGCAATAATGAACATAGACGGGAATACCGGTGTCGCTTTAGGTACTACTGATATCTCTGGGACAGGAACACTCCGCATTACCGGCGGTAATCTCTATAATTCTATAGGTTCAGGTCGGTATATTACAATGTACTTGGGTTCTGGCAGTCTAATCGATGTGCAAAGTGGAGCAACCCTGACAAATGGCGGCTGGTCTGATATCAACTGGATAAATAACAAAGCCGACCTTAATGTAGATGGTAAATTGGATATCTGGGACGGAGGAACAGTCTTCGTCGATGCCCTTACAGGCTTAGGTACCGTTGATAAAGGTTATAACGGAGGTGCTAATTCGCTTACTGTTGGTGTGGACAATGGGAGCGGAGTTTTTAGCGGGGTCATAAAGAATACTCTTGCAAGCCTTCCGTTGATTAAGAATGGAACAGGCACGCAGACGCTATCGGGTACAAATACTTATTCCGGTATAACAACCATAAACGCGGGAAATTTAAAATTGGATAATGCCTCCGCATTAGGAGGTACTACAAGCGGTACTTCTATCACCAGCGGGGCTGTTCTTGATCTGAACGGGACGAACTATTCGAATGCTGAACCATTGATCGTAAATGGTACAGGGATTTTAGGGGGTGGCGCATTATTAAATTCAGGATCTGCTGCAACTTACAGCGGCTTAATCACCCTTGGCAGCGCAAGCAGTATTGTTGGCGGATCAGGAACAATAAATATAAGTAATTCCGGAACAATAACTGGCGCAACCTTTGGCCTCACCCTTGGAGGTGCCGCAGGTGGCACGCTTGCCAGTATTCTTGGAACTACAAGCGGTACACTCACAAAAGTTGATGACGGTACATGGACCCTATCCGGAGCAAATACTTTTACCGGAGGAACAACCCTGAATTCAGGAACCCTAAATATCAATAACAACCAGGCACTTGGAACCTCCGCCGGCACATTTACCATCACCGGTGGAACAATTGATGCCACCACTTCTGGCATTTTCACAGTTGCTTATCCATTAGCTTTAAATGGTGACCTTACATTTGCGGGCACCAATTCATTAAACCTGGGAGCTGGTAATGTTAGCATGAATGGCAACCGCCAAATTACAACCACCTCAAATACACTAACAATCGGTGGAACCTTTTCAGCTGGTTCATATAATCTGTCAAAAGCCGGTTCAGGAACTCTTAGTTTTGGCAGCAATGCCGTTACAGTTAAGGACCTGACCATCAGTGCCGGCACCCTCATCTCCACTTCCGGAACATTAAGCCTGGCCGGTGATTTTACCAACAACGGCACTTTTACACACAACACAGGCACGATAACCTTTAATGGCACATCCACGATAGGCGGTTCATCTGTTACTTCGTTTAATAATCTAACCGTTACGGGTACACTCACAGGACACTCTGCCGCAAATATGAATGTGGCCGGCAACTGGACCAACAACGGCACCTTTACCCATAATTGGGGGACAGTCTCCTTGAATGGCACGACCCAACATCTTGGTGGTACATCAGGTACTACCTTTAATAATCTGATAGTTACCAATTCATCGGCTACTGATCTGAATGGCACCGATTCCGGAATTCTCACCACCGTGGCGGGTGATCTGACCATCAGTTCGGGTAGTCTAACCATTAATCCAACGAGCCGGCTAACCGTCTCCGGCACTCTCGCCAATTCAGTCGCTGAACGTCTTGTGTTAAAATCGGATGCTGCCGGAACCGCTTCACTGATCCATAATACCACAGATGTTCCAGCAACCGTAGAGCGCTATATTGCTGGAGCTGCAGAAGCCTGGCATTTCCTCTCGTCACCCGTTGCAGCACAGGAAATTATCGGGTCATGGATACCTTCGGGAACCTACGGAAACGGAATAGGTTATGATTTGTATCTATGGGACGAGCCTACAAAATGCTGGAAATACAAATTAAACTCAAACTGGAGTACTTTAAACGGTGGTACCGGTTTTGTCCCTGGTCGCGGATATCTCTACTCATTACAGGCCACAACACCAACAAAATCATTCTCAGGCCTTCTGAACAACGGATCCATATCTTACAATCTGACCTTTACCAATGATACCAACAGATTAAAGGGATTTAATCTCGTAGGCAATCCCTACCCTTCATCGATCGACTGGCAGGCTTCAGGTTGGACGAGAACAAATCTGGAAACAAGCGGCAGCGGTTACCATATGTGGATATGGAACCCGACCGCCAATAATTACGGAGTGGTACATTCAGATTCTGTCGTGACTGGAACCAATGGTGTCACCCGTTATATTGCCCCTATGCAGGGATTCTTTGTCCGTGCAACGGGTGAAGGATCGCTGATTATGACCAATACCGTGCGGACCCATACTGGTGCCAACGCCTGGAAAAGCGCCCAATTTAATCCCGGTGCAATCAGCGCGGTAGTGACATCCGAAACAGACCAGACATTTGACGAGGTGCAAATGTTGTTTGGATATCCGACCAACCAGACCGGTGCAGCCAAGCTGTTCAGTCCGGTGGCGACGGCGCCGAGTCTCTATCTCCCTGTGGGTGATGCGAACTTTACGGTGCGCTACCTCACCGATACCCTTGCCTGCCCAGCTGTACCGGTGCAGTTTAAGCCCGGAAGGAATGACGATTACACGCTGAGTTTTAATTTCGATGAAAGTACTTTTAAAACGGTGCTGCTCGAAGACCGCCCACTAAAAGTGTTGCACGATCTGAGATCAGATCCCACCTACCGGTTTAGGGCGGCTACGACAGATCAGGTGAACCGGTTTATCCTGCATCTCACCCCGGTAAGGGAGCTGACCCGTGAGGAGCTTCCGGCCCGGATCTTTACCGACGGGGAAAAGATCCTGATCGACCTGATGGCCGTAACGGGTGAGACAACCGTTTGCGTTTATGATCTGCTGGGGCGCAAACGGTATGACCGGCGCCTGACAGGCGAAACGCAACATACACTCAATTTCAATCCCGGTACGCAGCCGCTGATTATACAACTCAAAAACCCGCAGGGGTCGCTGTGCCGCAAGATATTGTGCAACAACACATCACAATAAACAATAAGTCTAACCCATTAAAACTCCTTACGAATCAGAAAACGAAACAGTGAGCAGAAAAAATACCCCAGGGGAGCCGCATCGCCACCCGCATCGCCGATCATTACCAGGTAATGAAAGCTGTGATCAGATGCAAAACAACTTTTTTAAATCATTTAATACATAAACAAGATGAGAAAATTTTTGATGCTTTTTGCCGCTGTTATGATGATGGCGGGGATTATTAATAAGGGTTTTGCGCAAACAACAGACACAAAATCAAACAGTGCAAATGCACAGATTTTAGGTGCAATTACATTAACAGCTGGACAAAATCTTGAATTTGGGGGGATTGTACCCGATGCAACTGGAGGCGACGTTGTTATTAGTTCAAGTGATGGTCGAACTACAACTAGTGGTGTCACTCTTGTTTCTTCCAAGGTAACACCTAAGTCAGCAGCATTCTCATTAACAGGCACAGGGTTGGTCGGTTATATTATTACTATTCCAACTGCTTCTTTTAATATAACCAACACTACCGGGACCGGCAATGAAACAATGGCAGTTACTGCAATGACTTGTTCCAAAACATTTATAGACGCGGGACATTATAGTAGCACATTTTTGGCAAATGGAACTGATGCATTTAAAGTTGGTGGTGCATTAACTGTTGGTGCTGGTCAGATAGCCGGTGTTTATACCGGAACTTTTAATGTAACCGTAGCTTATTGATATGGTTCACTATTCAGCGAATAGGCCATTCAGGATTAATTAATCTGCCAATCTCTGAATATTCTGTTTTAGTTGTCAAATTTTAATCTAAGAACATCCATGTGCCGAATCTGGCTTTTTTGAATTTCAGTTTGAATTAATGTCCTTAAAGATTAGGCTAAATCCGGTGGCATGGATGGTTCTTCTTACAATAATGCTTCATTCTGTTTTAAAAAATAATCTGTAAAAATTTAAAACCATGAAAAGCAAATTTATATGGCTGCT
>CAIXHD010000347.1 GCA_903919065.1 uncultured Bacteroidota bacterium | reverse complement strand
TGGGAAGAGTTTCCTTCCGCTGTTGAAAGGAAAGCGGGTCGACTCCCGCAACCGGCAGTTTATCTGGCATTTTCCGCACAATTACGACCAGGAACCGTACAGCGTGATCCGGCAGGGCGACTGGAAGTTGATCTATTGGTACAAGAATGGAAAGAAGGAACTGTACAATATCCGGGAAGATATTTCGGAAAAAAATGACCTGGCGGCCCAAAGCCCCGGACTTGTCAATGACCTGGCGGTCAAATTGGGCAATTACCTCCGCGAAGTGAAGGCCGGTCGTCCGTCTTACAGGTCGGATGGCAACTTTTGCCCCTGGCCCGATTCCGTGACCTTACCGAATGGGTTTTCAAAAGGCAAGACTGTCGATGTAATTCTCTATGGGGGTCAATCGAATGCCACCGGACAAGGATATATCAAAAATATTCCTTCTGATTTTCAAGCTGATACCACGGTTCTGTTTTTTTATTCGCGCTGGTTACAGGGGAAAGGCCCTTCCGAAACATGGATACCCCTTGGTCAGGCATCGGAAACGCCAGATAAATTTGGGGCAGAACTGAGCTTGGGTACTGAATTGCATCGTTTAAACCCCAAACGTGAGCTTGCTATAATCAAACATGCACTTTCAGGTTCGAATTTGTACGCGCAGTGGAATCCCGGCAGCAATAATTCGGATTCAACAAATTGGGGTCCCGAATATCGAAAGTTTGTGCAAACGGTGGAGGCAGGTTTGCACCAACTGCGCAAAGCAGGCTACGAGCCACGCATCCGTGCAATGTGCTGGCAGCAGGGCGAAGGCGATGCACGCGATATCGCCGGGATAGAGAATTCAAGGGCGTATGACCAGAATTTTCGTCATTTCATAACCCGTATTCGTGAGCAGTTTCACTGTCAGGAAATGCTGTTTGTGTATGGCTACGTGATTCCTGTACCACTGCCCCGTTTTACCGGTCGCGAAGAAGTCCGACAGGCACAGCGCAACATTGATCAGCATTCAGGGCATTCGCTGGCATTGAAAGGCGCAATTGTGGTTGAAACTGATGATTTACCGCTTCGCTGTGATGAACCCGATTCTCCAACTCCCGATGACAAAGTGCATTTCAACACAAAAGGCATGCTGGAGCTCGGACGACGTTATGCCCTGGCAATTGCTAAGAATGAAAAGAAATGAACTGATTTCAAACGTTCAATTGGTCAGTCAACACCGTATGGTTCCCTCAATTCACGCACAAACCATTTATTTGCTTCAGGATTATTTACCACCTCTCCCTTAACCGGATCCCACGTGATCTTCTGACCCGTACGGAGGGCTATATTTCCCATGTGGCTTACACAATCTGATAAAATGGCATCTTCTAACGGACATGTTTCTTTTACCACGCCTTGCACCACATCAATAAATAATTTGCCCATTCTGTCGCCGTCATAATCTATCCAACCCTCTTTGTTCATGGGAAACTGTTCAAACTGCTTCTGGATCTCCGGAATATTTGATTCCGCTGAAGACCGGCCAACAGAAAGCCAGCCTTTGGTCCCGAAAAAAGTTGTTGTATTGTCGTCTTTTAGTCGCCTGTAATTCCAGATATTTTTTGCCTGGACAAGATCGGTACTTACGAAGCGCAGCTTGACTCCGGTTTTGTACTCATAGTTCAAATCCCAGGAATAGATATTGTTATAGATCCCTCCCGGTTCCCAGAAGGTACCGGTTCCTTCACAGGTATATTCGCCGGACAGCTTATCTTTCATCGCCCAAATCATGATGTCAAGCGGATGTGCTCCCCAGCCTGCCAGAAACCCTATACTGTAATCCCACTGGAACCAGGAAGAATTGTTGGTTACCCGATCCGGGCAGTATGGATTCAAGGGAGCCGGACCGGTCCACAAATCGTAATCGAAATTGCCAGGTACCGGAACTTCGATACACTGGGGTGACTGGACAGGATTTTTTCCGGGAGCCCAGGCCTCAATACGCTCCACTTCCCCGATTTTCCCTTCCTTAATCATCTCAACCGCCAGTTTCATGTGAAGCTGGGCACGCTGCTGGGTTCCATAGTGGAATTTAACCTG
>CAIXHD010000346.1 GCA_903919065.1 uncultured Bacteroidota bacterium | reverse complement strand
GACCCGTCGGGCATCACAGTCAGCGGAATACTGTTTCCGGCAGCCTGGATTTTTTTCCCGTTAACGGTAACATTCCACCGTTTGGGGCTATCAATTCTTATAACGGCATCAAAAGATTTTTCCCAGGCCATGGCCAGCCTTTTTCCGGTTAACAGGCTTTCCAGGGTTAATTCGATATTCTCTCCACTTACTACCATGCTTTTAACCAATATCCCATCCACACCAACCGACAGATGTTTCTCCGGGCTTAAATAAACGCTGCCCAGCATGCGCAAGGCTTCCGCGAGACCGGTATAAACGCCCGACCCTTCGCCCCAGCTCGTATGGGTGCGCATGGCTGAAATCGGACTGGCTTCGTGGTCAATATTTTCAGGCCCGAATCCGAAAGGATAAAGATTGGTATACTTGTAAATACCGTTTTTTTCGTGACGGGGATGATTGATCAGTACCACCGAGGAACGGGCTGCAGCAACTGCGCGTTCGATCAGGTCCTGCCGGCCCAGCACCTTTCCCCAGTAGGCAAAAGGTTCCACCACGATAGCCTGGCGCGCATCCAGGAAAGTGGCGCAGTCGGAATTGTCGACCCCAAAGCCACCAAAAGGATAGGCCGTATAGATGTAATGGGGATTCCAGCTACACTGAGAAAAAGCAAGGTAATCTGCACAGGCAGCCCCCGAAACGGCAGCTTTTTCAGAACCGGTTGCACGATGGAGGGCGGCAAATCCTTCAGTGGCCCATATTATTGCAAGATTCCCTCTGGCCCATTGATTTTGGGCGATATCGCGGTCAAAAGTCCATGAGCGACGGCCGCAGGAATAAAATTGCTCAAAATCCACCCATTTGGCACCCGGAATAATTTCTTTTTCCAGATAAGCTGCAATTTTTTCCGCACCCTGCAGATAGGTCTTCTCTTTCGTAACATTATATAATTCGGCCAGGAACCACAGGGCTGCAGCCGGATGTGCGGAATATCTAAGAATTGGCGAAATCTCCATATCCTTTGAGACATAAGCGGGAACGGTCCCTCGCTCGTCGATTGCAGTCAATAACCAATCCCCGTAAGGTTTCAGGAATTTTATGATCCGTTCATCCTTTGAACAATTCTGGTAATAATTGAGGAAATAGTTACCTGAATTGCACATGGCAGCAATGTCGTAGCAACTGCTTTCATTCTGGAACATAGGCTTGTTCAGCATAGGATCCATCGTCTGCAGGGACCAGCTTCTGGTGGTTGCATTATATTGCAGTGCAAACAGTCCGAACTTGTTTTGCGGGGCGGATAAAGAAAAATTAATAATTCGCTGCGCACGGTCGATATCTTTCGGACTATTATACCTTTTTCCGTAAAACCAGAGGCCCGAAGCCTCCCGGATGCTGTTCCAGAAAGGGGTATTCTGGATTTTATCATTCATAAAATCCGCCGCACAGCGATATCCACCCATAGGGATGCCATTGTCGTCCCACTCCAGCCAGGAGCCGGTATTCTTGTACCCTTTGAGCGGTATGTCCATGTTGGGGTCATCAATGGGAATATACACGAGACTATCGACCAACCGGTAGTATTCCGAAAAAGGCATAGCCAGGTGTGCGCCGTTCGTAAATTCTTTGTGCCCGTATTTTTCCCAGGTTGCGCGACTCACGTCCTGGTAGTTTTCTTTCCCTTCCGCATCCAGCATCAGGGAAAATCCGAACCTCAATTTATCCGAATTGATGGTTCGCACGGTAGCGGAATCATCATCGGTGCGGTTAAAATGGATATGATGTGAAATGATCGCATCCATATAACCGAAAGCAAAAACCGGCTTATCGGAAATACCGCTGTTCAGCGTATAATCCAACGCGGTTGGCATAGAGAATTTATCAGGGTCCTGTGCCACACAAAATTTATTTCTCGGGATCCACAGTGTCCTGCGCGCATCGGGCGATAATGTTTTATCCTGATTGATCTTATCCAGATCAGGCAATAAAGCAAAAAACAAAGATTTATCCCTGACGATGATTGCCGGAGACTGAAATGCCCGGTCGCCGATCACCTGATTGCAAGAGCTCAGCATTTTATGGGAGTTTTGCTTCGATTCCTCATTGTCATATTTCACCGCGGGAGTGTGAATGAATTCCGGATCTCTCCCCAGCTGTGAGATATAGGTAGCCAGTAAGTAGTCAATTTTATTGGAAGGGCCGGGAAAACGAGCTACGATATCAATATAAAACTCCCTGGCCCCGGGCTCAAGATGTATCGTTTCCGAAAACACTATCTTATCTTTTACTCCACTGATAACAATACTGTTGGATGTCTTATCCAACGTGACGCTGCCTGGCAATTCGGCAAGAATATACCGGGACGGGTATTTCTTTGAATTATAAGTATCTGTTCGTTTGCCCACAGAGGGAATGGAATAATCCGGTTTGAATGAGGTAACGATTTCCTGAAATTCACCATCCCTGTTTAAGGCATAAAAGTGCCGGGTAACCAGGCCATTTTTGTCTTTTACGCAAACTGCTCTCACCTTTGAATTGGCGAGGATGTACTCATTGCCTTTCTGAGTCAGAATAACGGTTTCCTGTCCGGATAGCAGTGTACTGCAAAAGATCAGGGTAATAAGGCAAATCCATCTGGTCATAAGGTTCATGATTCCTCCTTCAATTACAATTTATTCACCGTTAATCTATAAGAAGCTAATTCCTTTCCGGTCAATACTATTGGTGTGGCGCCATTAATAATAAGGCTGTAGGTTTCTGATTCCATTAAGCCATCCACCTTTAATTCAATAACATAGGACTTTATATAGGGTAATAAGAGCTCTTTAAACCAATTTTCAATCCGGATTGAAAGTTTTTCTTTATCGAATTGATATTCTTTGACATTAACTCCGTTGACTCCAACTGCCAGATTTTTTACGACATTGACATACAATCCTCCCAGTTCCCTCATGGCATCGGATATTCCGGTGAGCCCGCCCAGTTCGCACCAGCTGGCACCGGTTCTAAGGGGTGTTTGAGGAATGCCTTCATGATCGATGTTTTCCGGGCCAAGACCGGTCGGATAATTTGGAAAGTTGTACACCTTATTGGCCACATTTTCGGGCAGGTTGGTCAGGACCAGCGAAGCACGGGCCAGGGCAACACTGCGCTCGATCAGATCCTGCCTTCCGAGCTCCTTGCCGTACCACGCAAAAATTCCGGGAAGCATGGCCTGGTGTCCGTTAAGCCAGGCTGCATCGCCATTATCCGTATCAGTGCCACCAAATGGATACGCGGTATAGATATAATGCGGAGCCCAGGCGGTCTGGTATAATGACAAGTAGTCTATGACCTGTTCCCCGGCATCCAACCAGGTTTTTTTGCCCCCGGCACGGTACAGGGCGGCAAATCCTTCAGCGGCCCATGACATGGAGACATTTCCTCTCGGGTCCTGACCGGTATAGGTATCCTTAAAATTCATTGGCTTTACCCCACAGGAAAAATAGACCTCGAAATCGAGCCATCGCTGTTTCGGCAGGATCTCCCTTGTCATAAAAGAGGCCATCCTTTCGGCTGCCTCCAGGTACTTCTGATCTTTTGTCGCGAGGTACAATTCTGAAAGAAACCATATATGAACTCCTTGTTCCCCGTTAAACCGCAGGTAGGGATTAGGCACAAGGCCGGTACTGAACCACGAGGGAAGGCATCCGTTGGAATCAATATTGCCGGTAATAAAGTCGCCATATCTCTTCACGAAAGGCAAAATCCTTTCATTGGGTTCACAAAGCCGGTAATAGCGGAGAAGGTGCGTACAGGTCTTGCTCATGGCAGCAGTCTGGTAGGATTTACTCTCATTAGAGAAATACCGTTCAACCCGCGATGAATCCATTTCAGCCGGCGGATCCCAGTGATTCCCCTGCCAGCGTTTGGTGAAGACCCGATAGATCACCGGAAAAGGTCCCTGGTTCTGCGGCGCCAGCAGGATCAGGTTGACAATCCTCCGGGCCTTATCGACCAGTCCGCTGTCGCCGGTGTGTATGCCCCACCAGTAGATGCCGGGGGCATCACGCATATTGTTCCACCAGGTGGTAAATTCGATCATATCATACCAGTCGGGCGCATTATTTTTATAGCCTCCCACCGGCCATCCGTCCATTTCCCATTGCTGCCACTCTTCCATATCCGGGTATTCTTTTGGCGCACTGTTATGGATGACCCAGTCGGGTTGACTCACCCACCACCCCTTGTAGGAAGCGCTTGCAGGGAAACATACTCTGGCATACTCCTCGAACGGCATCACCTGGGGCTTCGGCTTCTGCAGCGTAGGACTTCCGTATCGCTCCCAGATAAAGCGGCTTACTGCCTGATATCCCTGAAAAGGCGGGGCATCGGCCTTGATCATCAGGTCAAAACCATATCTAACCAGGTTCTTTTTCAGATGCCTTACCATGGAGCCGTCACTGGGATGCAGCCAGTGCATATGATGGGTGGCAACCGCATCAATGAGGCCGAATGAAAACAGTGGTCGGTTGGTCAAACCCGACCTGAGGTTGAAATCCAGGCCGGCAGGCATTGAACAAAGGGAGCTGTCCATTGGAATATCGAGGGGCCTGCCGGCGATCCGGGTAGATGAGAACCTGGCATCCGGTGACAGAACCATCGCCTCGTTGATCAGATCCAGATCAGGTATGAGAGCACAGAAGGCTCCCTTCTCCTGCAGTATGACAGCCGGGGAATAAAAAGTCCGGTCACCGAAAATGTCGTCGTCGGCGAATTTCAATTTTGGCGTATGTATAAATTCCGGTTTTTCAGCCGGCAAAAACAGAAATGGCGAAACCAGGTATTCCAGTTCCGGCGATTCCCCGTCAAGCAAAGCCGAGACTTCAATGTGGAACATCGACTGGCCGTTATCGAGCTTAATTGTCTGCTCCATTTGCCGGCCTCCGGAATTTCCGGTTAAAAGAATGACAACCCGGTCTCTGCCGGATTCCTTTATCAGGATAGATCCTGACAGTTCGCTGGTCAAGAACCGGTGGGCCGGATCCAGACTGGTATTATATAGCCTGATTGCCGAATCCGGTTGCACTTTTGGCGGCAGGAAAGATTGGGTAATCAGGATCCACTCACCCTTGGCCCGGGCATAAAATTCTTGTGAGATGCCACGGTCGTTTTTAATGAACCTGACCTTGACTTCAGAGTTTCTGATTTCAATTATCCGGCTGCTGCCATCCGTTTGTTCTTCCACGAAGCAGCCCTGTCGATTACAGCTCAGCAAAAACGCAGTAAACAAAAACGTCAGGAGAAGCCGGCAATGCGAACTTTCAGTTTTCATGGTTGGTCTTATTCTTTGCGGAATAAATAAAAATCGTCCATCAGCCCATAATCAAATATCTGATATTCCGTTCCCGGTGGGTATCCTTTCACGTTCCTCCAGAATGGCGATATCGCCAGTCCTTTGGGCGGATTGTTATGGAATGGTCCGAGCAGGTTTTTCAGGCTTCCGATCACCGAAACGGAAATTTTGTTTTCGCCTTTCCTGATGAATTTCGACAGGTTCAGGGTATATGGTGGGTAGCCGATGATTCCGGCCGATTTGCCATTGACAGCAACCTCGGCTATGGTACCGGTCCAATTACCCAGACCGATTTCGTAATATTCGGAAGGGTCATTAATATCAAAATTTTTGGTGTATGACATCCCGTATGGATAGAAAGGCAGCCCCTGACTGCTCCAGCTTCCGGCGGCATAGCCTGCGGGAGGCGTTGAAATCTTCCAGCCCTTTTCCTCCACAACAACAGAGAAATTACCTGTGATGTATGCCGGTTCGATTTCGGCATAGATATTCATCGGGGAAACGGTTATGGAAAGTTCATTGTCGCCCTGTGTAACCGCTCCGCCAATGCTGAACACCCCGAAATTGCGGTCGAACCACCACTGCCCCACTGATCTTTTAACCTCCAGACCATTTACCTTTACCACATAGATATCGGGGCGCTCGATCACGGCATTCATGCCCGAAAAATCAAAACTTCCCTCCACGCGGAAACGATATATTGCGGTAAAACCAGTGCCCTGGCTGAAAGTATCCCTCGATAAGAGGCTGTTGTTGTACTGAACGAGGCCTTCCCAGGGATTTCCGCTTTCGAATCCATGGCTGCGGAACACCCGGTCGGTGGCATCAAGCACCTGGAGTTCTTTTGTCGTTTCGCCTTTCGTAACCACATCGCAGAAATCCATCATCAGCACATTATCCTTAAGTCTTTCAACGGTCAGAGCTGAAGTTGCCGTAACCGGCACCAAACGGCCAGGTTGTTCCGCAGTACTGACGCCCTTTATTTTCGATCCGGAAATAAACAGCAGAAGGCTTCCTGCCGGCGGCAGCGTGAATGTCAGCCGGATTCTGTCCTTACCCTCCCTGGCCTCTGCATAATCTTTCATTTCACCCGTAAAGCCATCCATCTGAGCGGCATCGCTTCCGGAAACCGTGAGTTCACCTTGCATTGTCCCGGTCTCTGTGGAGTTGACCAGGAATATTATCTGACCGTCATCAAGGATCCTCCGGTGGTGATAAAGATTACCTCCGGAAATTTTATCGAACTTCAGGTCCTGATGATCAGAAAAACTTAGAAAGGTTTCCGGAACCGAATCATTGAGTGTTATAATATTTATAGCTGGCTTGCTCAGAAATCCGGCAAGTTCTGCTTCCGGCGACCCGTCGATTTTGTCGGGTAATGAATACAGAAACAGGTTTCCGCCCTGGGCTATATAATCTCTTAAAATTCTGAATGTTGCAGCATTGATGTTTTCAGTCATCGGCGGAATGACAACGCTGGAATAGCTTCGCTGGCCTACAATGAATTTTCCGTTTTCGGCTTTGCCATGCTCCCTGATGATATTCTCTGATCCGAGGTCGAATTCCACCTGGGCTTTCTCCAGTCTGGTAACAAATCCCTGAAAGGAGTTGCCGATCTCCTGGGTGTGCGGGTCAGGTTTGTTGTAGGAGTCGTACATCCACGCCGAGGTGGTGGGCTCCAGCACCAGGATGTCATTCACCTGTTTTCCGGACGACAGCGCGGCCGACAGCCTGCCAAAATACCGGTTCAGCTGGCCGTAATCCTTCCACCACGGTTCATGGTAGGTGAAGTGCGGCGGATGATCGTACTTTCTTGACCCCTCCTGGGTAATCGGCGACATGTGCTGGTTCATCATATTTACGCCCAAAGCGAACTCCCAGTCGCCGAGCCTTTTCATGTCGGCGAAGGTGAGGTCCCAGCCTCCGCCTCCATAGGTTTCGCAGAGGGTGCGGGTCAAACCGAACTGGTTGGCAACGCTGGAAAGTTCCTTAACCGACCTGACATTCCCGAACTGACCGCTGGTGGAGGTTTCGTTGAACTGATTGAACAGGCAATCGATACCTGGAATCTGAAACCAGGGGTACATCGCCATATTATCAGGCCCCAGCCGGATGAATGGCCAGGCATGTTCCCAATAGTGGCCGGTAAGCGAAATACCCTTTTTTTCACAATACTGATAGTAGGGTTTAGCCCAACGGTCGATAAATAATTGCAGGATAGTCTGGGCATAATTGTGGCGCACTTTTTTCCAGTCGCCAACCTCCTCATAGAGCGAAGTCAGGTTGATCCGGAGATCGTATCCCCATTGTTTCTTAAAAACATCGAAAAGATCCGGGGTCCACCGAATGCCTCCGGGCGAATTCAGATGGGGCTCATCTGTAAAAATACCTGGCATAAACTTCCCGAATTCATCACCGGCCCATTTTTCGTACCCATCCATGGTTACCTGGATAAACTTCTCGGTTACGCCGGGCACCAGCAAGTCGACATAAGTGAACCCGCCGTACCATTTACCGTGAAAATAGTAATCGTTGTCCCCTTTTGAATACCAGGTTTTGGTGAAAAGGCGGTAGCTGCCCTTCTTCCCTTTTTCTGCTGCCGGATCCGTAATTTCCCGGAAAGTGCCGTTCTCCTCCTTCATCACCATAAAATAGCTGGCATCATCCGTGAGCATCTCCGCTTTTTTCATCTGGATTCCTTGCCCCTGGCTGTATGATTCCGGCATCTGCGCAGGAACGTTTCCACCGGCAAATCCGCTTGGGAAGTTATATTCATCATATATCCAAACCTTTAGCCCAAGCTCTTTCCCTTTATCCACAGTATATCTGAATAGTTCAAACCACTCATCTGTGAGATAAGAGGTAACCAATCCCGGGCGTGCATGGACAATTACCCCCCCGCAACCAGTCTCCTTGAAATCGCGCAGGTAAGCATCGATTTCTTTGCGTGTGATTTTTCCGTTCCACACAAAAAAGGGTATCGTTCCATATTCCGATGAGGGATTTTTGAATTCTTTCCGGAGCTCACTGAGATTGCCGATAGTGTTGTCCGGAAAACCGGTCTTGTCCGGAGGACACGAGCAGGTGAAGGCGACGACCAGGAAGCAAACTGATAGAACCGGACTGACTATTTTCAAATGTTTCATGGCTTGATACTGCTGATAAGTTTATTTGAAATGTCCGGAAATGTACTCCCGGATCCTGGCAGAATCTATTTTGATAAGCCCTCGGTCGTAGGTGACCAGGCCGTTGCACTCGACTTCGACATCGGAGAACTGTGTGTAGATCCCTCCGCTGATGCCGTTGGTTTCGATCATCGAGTGCAGGGTTTTCAGCATGGCCAGCAGCCTCTCCGTAAGTTCCTCCCGGGTTTTCAGCAGAGGATACCCTGCGTTGGTGAAAGGTTCGAGGCCCTTGAGCGTTTTGTTCCAGGAGTTTTCAGGATAGAACAGAAAGGTCCCTCCGTACTCGCCAGGCAATGCCGCCCGGGTGCTGTCGGGCATGGCTTTAACTTCCCATTGCCATTCATCCGGACCGGCCGGCGGCCAGGATTTTGTGGGGCCGGGATCCGGTCCCGGATACTGATGTCCGTCGATAATGTCCCCGACGCCAAAATTCTCGCAGCCGCTGGCGCTGTTGACCAATCGGGTCGGATCCAGCTCCTTCACCATTTTTGTCAGCCGTTTGGTATCGTACTGACCCCAGGTTTCGTTGAAAACGGTCCAGACGATTACGCTGGGATGATTCCTCAGTCCGTCGATCATCCGTTTCATCTCAAGCTCAAACTGCGCGGCATCTTCCGGCGAGGTATAAAGTTCGTTTGCACCATAACCGGCGGCGGGGAATTTCGGGATCATATCCTGCCATACCATCAGGCCCAATTTATCGCACCACCAGTACCAGCGATCAGGCTCCACCTTGCCATGCTTTCGGGAGAGGTTGAAGCCGAGTTCTTTCATCAGTTCGATATCAAAACGAAGCGCTGAATCGGTTGGAGCGGTATAGAGTCCATCGGGCCAGTAGCCCTGATCGAGAAGACCGCACTGAAAAACGAACTGATTATTAAGCATCAACCGGTTAACCCCTGCGGCATCCTTGCCGACAGCTATCTTTCTCATGCCAAAATAGCCCTGAACTTCATCCATCTTCCGGTCACCCTGGAAAAGGGATATTTTCAGGTCGTAAAGGAATGGGTCATCCGGCTTCCACAGCCTGCAGTCCGGAATTTCGAGTGTTACGAAGCCTCCCGGCTTACCGGAGGCGCGGGCGACCACCCTGCCATTATCCAGGGCGGCCGCTTCCACGGAAAAGGAATCGTCGGTCCCTGTGCCCAGGACCTTCACGAGCAGAATCTTTTTGTCGATATCCGCCGTTACCTCATATTTTTCTATGCTTGCGGCCGCAACGGGTTCCAGCCACACAGTTTTCCAGATGCCGCTCACCTGGGAATATTCAGTCCCATAAGGAGTTGAACGCTGCTTTCCGCTTGGCTGACGTGGTGCATTGGCATTATTGGTTCGGCCCAGGTCGGTGGGGTCCCACACGCGGACAACCACCTCCTGGTTCCTGCCAGGGTTTAAGGCACCGGTGATATCCACATTGAACGGATCATAACCGCCCTTGTGTTCCGCCAACTTTTGCCCGTTTACGAATACCTCCGCCTGCCAGTCGACCGAGCCGAAATGCAGAAGTACGTGCCGGTCCCTCCACTTCCGCGGCACGCTGATCGTCCGCCGGTACCAGAGCAGCTGGCCGGGCTTAAGTTGCTTCATGACGCCCGATAGAGCCGATTCCAGCGGAAACGGCACGAGGATCCGGCCGGGGAAGGAATCCGGGCGCGGGGCATCCAAAGTAGTTATGGCATACTCCCACAAGCCGTTCAGGTTCATCCAGTCGGGCCTGACCATCTGTGGCCGGGGATATTCGGGCAAGGCATTGTCCGGGGTAACCTGGCTGGTCCAGCGGGTTGCCAATGGCCCTTCGGCCGGGCGCCAGGGAATATCTCCCTTATTTGGTGCACAGGACGTTAGTAAAACCAGAGCGGAATAAATAATGATGTTCTGAAGGTGGTTTCCTGACATAGTGCGTAGGATTTAATTGGTAATTAAGCTGATCTCGTCGAAAAATGCCTCTTCATTGAACCATTGGTTGTTTTTCCCGCCTGCAGGTATTTCCACCACGATCAGGACAGTTTTACCCTTATAAGCTGAAAGCTCATAATCAAGCAGATGCCAGTTTGCCGGATCGGGGTTATCTCCGGGCTGGAGGATCTGCCGGTCAAGCCAGGCGGTTGACCGTCCATCAAAAATGCCAACCCTGATCACAAAATCGTCCTCGCCAACCCAGCGCGGGCCCCTTGGCCCATAAGGATCACCGGAAACCACCAGGCGCAGGAAAGGTTTTACCCCTTCCGGTATCTTGATTTTCCGCATTAGGAGACACGGTGTTTCCAGGCTTGCCGGGTGCACGGCGACAATGCCGGATCGGCCCGGATTGGGCTGTCCGATATGACCATTGTCGCCAGGCTGCCAGGTTATTGCATGGGGCTGGTCGATATAGAACGGATGCGTTCCGGGATAAGCACCTATGATGTTTATCCTCCTGATATCTTTTTCAGATGAGATCGTATTTACCGGATCAGGGTCGATATCCATGCTCCGGAAAGCCTCCCTGATGGCTGGTTCAACATCCGGCTCCGGGAATGCGGATAGTGTGGAGCCGGTATCGGGAGGCAAGAGGTTTTTCGATCTTTCCGCAAGTGGTGCGAGCGGTTCGTGGTCATACCCAGCCGGGGAGTTCATATACCAGTAAGTGACCGCAGCATAATCTACCCACCCTCCGTCGGGCACGGTCTCTCTTCTCCAGTATTGCGGCCAGGCAAACATGGTTTCATATTGCCAGTTGATCGACCAGCCAAAAGATTTTTCAAACCGGACCGGCATGTGGTCGTGCATGCGGAAAATGGAGAGCTCAGCGGTATCGGCACCGGGCTGCAATCCTTTGTGAACCGCGTGGGTGATTCCACCATGCTGGCCGACCCAGGTCCTGACGAAACCATGACTGAATGTAAACGCATCTTCGGTTCCCAGGTAGTTGAATGCCTTCTCTTTACCGTCGACCGAAAAATAATTGTTCCCTTCCATCACCCAGCCCAGGTTTCCAGCGTAGAGCGGAGCACTCGTCACGACACTCATTTGCCGGCCCAAAAAGTGCCCGGTTCCTTTGACGGAAAAAAAGCCGACTTTGGTTTCTGGCTGCAGGCGGAACAATTTCCGGGTGAAGGTCGCGTAGAAATATCCGAATTCTTTGTTCCAGGCTGGCAACTTTTCCCATTC
>CAIXHD010000345.1 GCA_903919065.1 uncultured Bacteroidota bacterium | reverse complement strand
GAACTTGACAGCACTCATAAACTCGCTGTCGAAAAACTGGAAACCATTTCAGGATTATCTGCAGAAGAGGCAAAAACCCAGATCATTGAGTCGCTTAAGGCAGACGCTAAATCCGAAGCTATGGGCTATGTTTCGGAAATCATCGAAGAAGCAAAAATGAATGCTTCCAAAGAAGCCAGGAAAATCGTTATCAATACAATTCAACGAGTTGCAACTGAGGAAGCTATTGAGAACTCAGTAACAATCTTCAATATTGACAATGATGATATTAAAGGCCGGATCATTGGCAGGGAAGGCCGTAATATTCGTGCCCTCGAAGCCGCTACCGGTGTTGAAATCATTGTTGATGATACCCCTGAAGCAATTATCCTTTCAGCTTTCGATCCGGTGCGCCGCGAAATTGCCAGACTTTCACTTCATCAGCTGGTGACCGACGGGCGTATCCATCCGGCTCGTATTGAGGAAGTTGTTAAAAAAGTTGAAAAACAAGTGGAGGAAGAGGTTATTGAAGCTGGTAAAAGAACCTGCATCGACCTTGGAATACATAACCTTCATCCTGAATTAATCCGACTGGTCGGAAAAATGAAATACCGTTCTTCCTATGGGCAGAACCTTCTCCAGCATTCACGCGAAGTGGCCAACCTCTGTTCAATTATGGCTGCTGAACTTGGTCTGAATGCAAAATCAGCCAAGAGAGCAGGTTTGCTTCATGATATTGGAAAAGTTGCAGAAGAGGAACCAGAATTGCCACATGCTCTGCTCGGTATGAAAATTGCCGAACGCTTCAAGGAAAAACCTGATGTTTGCAACGCTATCGGATCACATCACGAGGAAACTGAAATGACTACGCTTCTGGCTCCGATTGTTCAGGTTTGTGACGCTATCTCAGGTGCCCGTCCGGGTGCCCGCCGCGAAGCTGTTGAATCCTATATCAAGCGATTGAAAGAACTTGAAGATATGGCGCTCAGCTATCCGGGAGTCGTTAAAACCTACGCAATTCAAGCCGGCAGGGAACTCCGCGTTATTGTTGGAAGTGACAAGGTGAGTGATAAAGAAGCCGAAACACTGTCTTACGATATCGCTAAGAAAATACAGGATGAAATGACCTATCCGGGTCAGGTTAAAATCACGGTTATCAGAGAAACTCGGGCCATAAGTGTTGCCAAGTAATGATCGCCATTGACGAACCAATCCGGGCAGAATTTGCTCGACTTTTTGAGGAATGGTCTGGGGAAAAACCCCAGGCCATTTCTGCTTTACCTGAATCAGGGTCTTATCGGTTGTATGCCCGCATCAATGGGGTATCCAAACATGCTGTGGCTGTTCATTACACCGATTTAAAAGAAAACCTCGCCTTTATCGGATTTGCCCGGCACTTCCGTGAATCCGGAATTCCGGTTCCTGAAATATTTAATGTATCTGCTGATTCACTCTGTTATCTGCAGGAGGATTTTGGTGATCACGACCTGTTCGAAATTCTTCAGCATTCTGATGGATATCCTTCACCTGAATTGCGTACGGAATTATTGACAAAGGTCGTTGAGTGGTTGCCGAAAATCCAGATCGAGGGACATAAGAACCTGAATTATGATCTGGCTTATCCACGTAAGGTCTTCGATAAGCAATCCATGCTCTGGGACCTCAACTACTTTAAATATAATTTCTTAAAGCTTGTTAGGATTTCTTTTGATGAGCAGGCTCTGGAGGATGATTTTCATACATTTACTTCCTTCCTTGCCACTGCACCCCAAAATGCATTCCTGTATCGCGATTTTCAGTCCAGAAATATCATGATACGCGATAACCAGCCCTGTTTTATTGATTTTCAGGGGGGACGCATGGGTTTTCCTGCCTATGATCTCGCCTCACTTCTTTTTGACGCAAAAGCCGGTCTCTCCCCGGATGAACGGACTTCCCTCTATAATGCATATCAAAAAGTTATCGGTTTATATGATCCGGAATGGCCTCTGCTTATGGATAAATACTTTCCTGCTTTTGTCCTCATCAGAAAGATGCAGGCATTGGGTGCATTTGGGTTTCGCGGCCTGATTGAGAATAAAAGGGGATTCCTGCAAAGCATACCACCAGCTATGATCAACCTTAGCTGGGTGACTGACAACTATACCATGGTCCCGGAAATTCCGGAATTATGGAGAGTTTTATCTGAACTTCCCCATTTTAAAGGGATGAAGCGAATTATTGCTGATATTTTGAAACACCCCGACGAAAAATGAAAGCGATGATCCTGGCTGCCGGCATAGGTACCCGGCTAAAACCATTAACAGACAATTGCCCTAAAGCCCTGCTTAATATTGGGGAATTTTCCCTGTTGGAGATTGTTATTCGTCGTTTGGCAGGCGCAGGAATTAATAACCTGGTGATTAATGTCCATCATTTCTCCGAACAGATTATTGATTTCCTCAGGTTGAATAATAATTTCGGCCTGGAAATCAGCATCTCCGACGAAACTGGAGAACTGCTTGATACGGGGGGGGCAATAAAGAAAGCAAGCACATTTTTTGAAGGAGAGGAAAATATTCTTGTCCATAATATCGATATCCTCACCAATCTTAATTTCGGGAATCTGATAGCCTTTCATCAGGAAAAAAAAGCATTACTTACCATGGCTGTAAAAGACAGGCCAACGACCAGAAGCTTGCTGGTTGATGCTTCGGGCAGACTTTGTGGCTGGGAATATCCGGAAAAGAAATTATGCTTTATAACCAGAGATAATCGCAAGGGCCTGAAAACAACTGCGTTCAGCGGAATTTATATTTTCTCTTCAAGCCTGCTGGAAAAATTTCCCGATGAAACAGCCTTTGGTTTCATTCCCTGGATCCTGGATTTAGCGGCTACCGAGAAAATCATGACCTGGGATCAATCACCTGCTTTCTGGTATGAGGCAGGCCGCACCGAATCTGTTGCACACGCAGCCAAATGCCTGGAGTTCGATTTGAATGATCCCGATTTTATCAGGGAAATTCATTGAGGTATTAGTATCTTGACGTACCATATTTCAGCCCATTGTCAAATTTCTTAGTCTATCGCGCTTCAGCCGGTTCAGGCAAAACTTTTATGCTTGTCCGGAAATACCTCCAGCAGGTGTTTCAAACGCCGGGAGATTACCGCAGGATTCTTGCGGTTACTTTTACCAATAAGGCTGCTGATGAAATGAAAAGCAGGTTATTGTATGAACTCGACCTGCTGGATAAAACACCTGATCAATCCAAACATCTTCAATTTCTAAAAGATACATTTGAACAGAGTGATACCTGGGTGCAACAATCAGCCAAGCTGATAAAATCACAAATGCTTCATGATTTTACCCGAATTTCTGTCGGTACTATCGATAGCTTTTTTCAGCAGGTTCTAAGGTCTTTTGCGCGTGAATCAGGATTGTCCTCAAGCTTTCAACTCGAATTGGATACAGATCTCGTCCTGGAAAAATTCTCCCGCTTTATTTTCAATGAAGCAAAGGTTAATGATCAGCTTATGACCTGGCTGGTTGAATGGGTGAATGAAAGGATGGAGAATCGTGAAACCTGGCATAAACTCGAGGCGGATCTGGTTCGCCTCGGCCATGAGCTTTTAAAGGAAGATATTCTGGAACTCATGGTCTCAGATCAATCAGCTGTTCCCGCACCTGATGCCATCAACCGCCTAAAAAATGAATGCAGGAAGATTATTAAGGACTTTAATGAGGTAAAAAGTAAGATTTCTGAGGAGGCAGCTGGGTTTATTAATGCGAAAGGCCTAACTGTCAATGACTTTAGTTATGGTACTAGCGGACCGGCAGGTTTCCTGCTGAAATTTGGTGATTCAAAGGAGGGCCCGAAAATCAGGGCCAGAGCCTGTAAGGGTGAACCGGAGAAATGGGTAACTAAAAAGACTCCGGCATCTGTACGGGATGAAATTGTAAATATTCTTTATCCTAAGCTTAATCCTTTATTGGAGCAGGCAATGAAGCTTTACGATGAAACCTCTGATCCCATTAATGCAGTCGCCTATAATTCGGCCAAAGCGGTGAATAAGAACCTTTACGCACTCGGATTTGCTGCATTTCTTTTCGATTATTTCAAGTCCTATTTCAACGAAAATAATCAACTACTTCTCAGCCTTGCACAGCCACTGGTCAACCAGATTATCGGAGATAACCCATCACCGTTCATTTATGAGAAAACCGGAACTTATTTCAACCATTTCCTTATTGATGAATTTCAGGATACCTCCGACCTTCAGTGGAAGAATTTTAAGCCTCTGATTATAGACAGCTTATCTGCTGGCGGCCTGAGTATGGTGGTCGGCGATATTAAACAGTCGCTTTACCGCTGGAGAAACAGTAACTGGCGATTATTGCATCAAACGGCTGTTATGGACTTGCATGCATTTGGAAGCGACCTTACTCCTCTTGATAAAAATCAGCGAAGCAGGAAATCCATTATAGATTTTAATAACAGGATATTTAATGAATTACCTGAAATTGTTGCAGCTCAGCTTGAATTGCCAAATGTTGAAGTGAATAATGATAGTTTGCAACCTGACATAATCCGCAGCGTATTTAAAGAATCGTCGCAGGAACCCGGTGGAAAAGCCGGCCGCGAAGGAAGAGTGGAAATCAGGTTTCTAAATAAATCAGTTAAATCTAAAGAGGCCCAGGAAGATTCTGATCTGAGCTGGAACGAGAAGCTTGAGGAGGATCTGCCCGAAATAGTAGCTGATTTGCTGGATAACAAAGGCTACCGGCAGGAGGACATAACCTTTCTTGTTAGGAAAAACACAGATGCCGATAAGATTACCACCATTTTATCTGGTCATGGAAGGAACTGGACCTTTGTATCTTCTGATGTTTTCAAAATAAGCAATTCTCCGGTTATCAAGATTATTCTCAATGCCATGCGGTATATGGCTGATTCAAAACAAACCTTATACCGGGATCTATTTCTCTGGGATACCTTTGTCCGATCGAATGGAGGCAGTTCACCGGCTCCCGGATTTCAGGAAAGCGGATGGGAACAGTTTCAGACATTTATTGATTCTGTCATTTCCAATGATCTTCTTACCATCACCGATAAGCTTATCCGTTCATACGGACTTGATGCCCGGGAGGACGACCTGGCTTATATTTTTCAGTTCAGAGATCAGGTGAAAAGCTGCATGGATAAAGGAATCAGTCATCTCGATGGTTTCCTGAACTGGTGGGATACCTCCGGACACAAGCAAATGCTGGTTGCTGAGAGTATGGGCTCAGCAATGCGTATTATGACCATTCACAAAGCTAAAGGCTTGTCAAGCCCCGTCGTTATCATTCCATACTGTAACTGGGAATTTAACCATCGTGCTGCACGTGCACCCTGGCTATGGGTTAGTTCGGATCAAAATCCTTTCAATACCGTCAAAATGATTCCCGTTCGGTATGACTCCTTGCTTGAACAATCCTATTTTTCAGAAAGCTATAGGAGAGAGAAGATCGATTGTTACCTCGATAACCTTAATCTTCTGTATGTTGCCTTTACCAGGGCAATTGATGTTCTTATTGTGTTTTGTCCATATGGAACAGGTTTTAAATCAGTTGCGGATGCCATGTACCTTGGGCTGAAATCTGACCTGGCCGACGATGAGGTTTTCAGGCTTGGTGATCAGGAATTCCGGAACCAAAATGAAGCTTTTCCAGAAGTTCCGGAGGTCCATTTTAATACACCAATGATTTCCGGAAAGTTGAAGTCCACCATTTCGCATCGAGCTGATCCGGACTTGGCGGGTACGCGCTTTGGAAAGAATGTTCATCAGGTTCTGGAATCGGTGAAATCAAAGGATGACCTTGCGGATAGCATTGAACGTTCGGTAATGGCAGGCTCTTTTTCGCAGGAAGAAGCATTGGCTGTTCATGAGGTAATCAACCGGCTGTTTAATATTCCCGTTGTGGCAGATTGGTTCTCCGGAAGTTGGGAGGTTTGGAATGAAACAGGGATCCTGGTGCCGCGTTTCGGAGAAAAACGCCCCGACCGGGTTATGATCAGGAATGGGGCAGTAGTGATAATAGACTATAAAACCGGAGCCCAGGAACCTAAACACAGGAATCAGCTCGGCTCATACATGAAACTACTTGCAGCAATGGGCTACAGCGAGGTAAAAGGCTATTTGCTCTATATTGAAGCAGGGCTTATTATTGAAGTCAAATCCCAAGCAGACTCTTTTCAGCCTGGCCTGTTTGATCAAGAAGTTTAAACGGATTCTCGATCAGCTCTTTGATGGTTTTTAGAAATCCGACAGAATCTTTCCCATCGATTATCCTGTGATCATAGGATAAAGCAACATACATCATGGGCCGGATAGCAACCTGACCATTCAATGCCACTGGCCTGTCTACGATATTATGCATTCCTAAAATTGCAGATTGCGGTGGATTCAGAATTGGGGTCGACATCAGTGATCCAAAAGTCCCTCCGTTGGTGATGCTGAAAGTGCCACCCTGTAATTCGGCTATTGAAATCTTGTTGTCCTTTGCTTTGGCTGCCATCTGGGAAATTCCGAGTTCAATCTGCGCCAGAGTCATATTCTGTGTGTCCCGCAGTACAGGAACCATAAGTCCCTTAGGTGTCTGAACGGCAATGCCGATATCGCTGTAGTTAAAGGATATTACCTCGTTTCCATCGATCTGGGAGTTTACCTGCGGATAGGCGATTAATGCCCTGGTAGCGGCAAGGGTAAAGAATGACATAAAACCAAGCTTGACTCCATATTTTGCTTCGAATGCATACTTGTTTTTGCTTCTCAGGTCCATCACCGCGGTCATATCAATTTCATTGAACGTGGTGAGCATTGCGGTTTCATTTTTTACTGCAACCAAGCGTTGGCTTAATTTCTCCCTCAACAGGCTCATGCGGTTCCGATCCTCATGGCGTTCATGGGTAACAGCCTTGTTTTCGGTCTCAGCCAGCTTATGGATAACTGAGTTTCCGGCTTCAATGACAAGGTTGACGTCTTCCTTGGTAATTCTTCTTAAACCGCTGATGATATCGTCCACAGAAAGATTATGCTCGTGCATTATTTCGCGTGCCACAGGGGTAACCCTAACACCCTTAACCTCCTCAACTATCTTAACCTCCTCAGCTATTTTAACCTCCTCAACTATCTTAACCTCCTCTGCTTTCACCCCGGCTGGTTTAGCCTGAGAAGTGTCGATTCTGGCCATTACACTGCCTACAGCCACCCTGGCTCCTGCTGGAAATAGAATCTCTATGATGCCGCTTTCCGGGGCACTCGCAGTAAGGCTTGCTTTTTCACTCTCCAGCGATACAACTTCCTGATCACGCTCAACGTATGATCCGTTTTCGACCAGCCAGCTGCCGATTTCAACTTCTGAAATTGATTCACCTGGTGTAGGGACTTTAATATCTGTCATAGGTATTCGAATTCTTTAAGTATCTCCAATCTCGATCTGCCTTCAACACACTGGAGGCCGCAATATTTATTCTTAAGCTCGCAGGTGCACTTCCGGAAGACTTTGTTAACCAGTTCCTGCTGAGTGATCTGATGTATGCGATTTAAGCCTGATGCCGGTGATCCGCTGGCTTTCCGGCATATGGGAATCCATTTTACATAGGGAACCTCATTGTGCAGGAATCTCCATGCACCCATGTTTTCAGGTTCTTCCTGGCACCATATATGCAGTAATGCATTTGGATACTTTTTAAGAACCTCCCTGAATCTGTCATGCGGGAAAGGGAACATCTGTTCGATCCTTACCAGCGCTATATCCCTTGCATCCCACTCCTTTTTCGGTTTTAGAAGATCATAATACATCTTCCCCCAACAGAAAACGATGCGTTTTACCTGATCTGGATCTGTTTCCGGATCATCAATAACCTCCTGAAAAACTCCTTCGCTTAAATCAGCAATGGAAGAAACACATTCAGGATGCCTGAGAAGGCTTTTCGGTGTGAAAATAACCAGGGGAATCCGGAAAGGCCTTAGCACCTGACGGCGTAATAAATGAAACAGGCTGGCCGGACTGGTAGGATTGGCAATGGTCATATTGTAACGTGCTGCCAGAGTAAGGAAACGCTCAATTCTTGCACTCGAATGCTCTGGCCCCTGGCCTTCATATCCATGGGGGAGGTAGAGTACAATTCCGTTCTGAATACCCCATTTTTCTTCGGCGGAGCTGATGTACTGATCAAAAATGACCTGGGCATTGTTGGCAAAATCTCCAAACTGAGCTTCCCAGATAGTCAGAGATTCAGGATAAGCGAGAGCATATCCATATTCAAATCCAAGTACACCATATTCCGAAAGGATGGAATTATAGATGGTGAATTCAGCCTGCTTATCGGATATGTTTTTTAAAGGAAAGTATTTTTCTCCGGTATCTTCCTGAACAAGAGCGGCATGGCGGTGCGCAAAGGTTCCTCTTTCACTGTCCTGGCCAGAAACCCGAACCGGAATACCCTGATCAAGCAAACTTGCATATGCCAGAAGCTCAGCCATTGCCCAGTCCAAACGATCCTCTTTCAGAGCCAGAACCCGTGCTTCAATTATCTTATGTACCTTCTGGAAAAAGTTAAGATTGCCCGGTAGACTATTTATTCTTCCAGCCAATTCTATAAGGACCTCACGGGAGACTCCGGTGTAGGTTACCCCAAACATTTCCTTCTCGGTGGCATGATGGAAATCGATCCAGTCTTCATGCAGGAATGGTTTTATCGTCACCCGTTCATCAGCCTTTACCGAATCATAAAACTTATCAAGGGTTGATTCAAACTTTTCAATGATTTCATCTCGCTGAATGGCAGTTATTGTGCCTTCCTTAACTAATTTCTCTCCATATATCTGGCGGATATCAGGATGAACCTCAATCGACTTGTAAAGCAAAGGTTGTGTAAATCGCGGTTCATCACCCTCGTTGTGCCCGAATTTCCTATATCCAAGTATATCGATAAAAACGTCCTGCGCAAACTGCTGCCTGAATTCCATTGCAACACCTATTACATATATCAGGGCTTCAACATCGTCGCCATTAACATGGAATATAGGTGCTTTAACCACTTTTGCAACATCGGTACAATAGGTGCTTGAGCGCGCCTCGAGATAATTGGTTGTAAATCCTACCTGATTATTTAATACCAGATGAATGGTCCCTCCTGTCCGGTAACCGGGCAATTGCGACATTTGCAGTACCTCATAAACCACTCCCTGGCCTGCAATGGCAGCGTCACCATGTATGATAACCGGGGCAACCATGGATTCATCTCCTCCGAATACTTTTTCGATCCGTGCTCTTGAAAGGCCTTCCACAAGTGGACCTACAGTTTCGAGGTGGCTCGGATTGGGAAGTAATTCAACCCTGATTTCCTGACCAGCCTTAGTGGTAATTACCCGGTCATATCCCAGATGGTATTTTACATCACCTAACGCTATCCCTTCTTCATAATCAACAGCTTTGTATTCCTTGAAAATATCGGAATAGGGCTTCTCCATTATGTTGGCCAGCACATTGAGCCTTCCCCGGTGTGCCATTCCAATGACAAACTCCTTGATTCCCAACTCAGATCCCTCTTGTATGATGCGGTCAAGCGCAGGAATAACAGCTTCAGTTCCTTCAAGTGAAAAGCGTTTCTGACCTACAAATTTCTTGTGTATGTATTTTTCGAATCCAACAGCCTTATTCAGATGTTCGTATATGTGGACCTTTTGCTCCGAGGTGAAATTCTCCCTGTTTTTAGAGGATTCCATTTTTTTATACAACCATTCCAGAATTACAGGATTCCGGATAAACATAAACTCAGCTCCAACACTCTGACAGTAAGTTTCATTCAGGTGATCAACAATATTCCGGAGTGGTGAAGGCCCAATGCCGATCAGTTTCCCTGCCTGGAAAACCGTATCAAGATCACTGCTTTTTAATTCGAAATTCTCAATATCGAGGGTGGGGTAGTATTTTCTTCTTTCCCTGACCGGGTTGGTTTTCGTGAAAAGATGCCCTCTCATCCGGTACCAATCAATAAGATTGATAACCTTAAACTCCCTGTCAACCAATTCGTCAGTTACCGCTCCGGCCTGAGGAACCGTCCGGGCAAATTCAAATCCTTCAAAAAACCTTGCCCAGCTTGTTTCAACAGAGCTTGGATCCTTCTGGTAGAGGGAATACATTTGCTGAATAACCTCAATATCAAGTTGGCCCAGGTAGGAATGCTTATCCATAAATATTTAATTGCTTGTGCTAAAGTAGGAAAAGGAACAATTCAAACCCCCTATTAGTTCTCCTTATGCTCAATTTCGCTAAATTTGATCAATCCGGATTTATGATAAAATCGTTTATTTCTCTGGTTGCCAAGGATATTCTTCAATTTACTAAAGGTGAATTGAAGGACGTTGCTGTAATTTTCCCAAACAGACGGGCAGGTTCCGTTTTTCGCAATGAATTAGTTGCCCAAATGCAGAATCCTTCCTGGTCTCCGGGAATTTTTAGTGTCGACGATTGGTTAACAGACCTGTCTGGTTTGAGGAAAACTGAAAAGCTGGAGAATCTGGCCTTACTTTTCCCAATAGTCAAAAAACACCTCCCCCACGTGGAGGTATTTGCTGATTTTATTGATCTGGGCGAGACTCTGCTGGCAGATTTCGAAGATACCGACAAATATCTTGCTGATCCGCTCAAGCTGTTTGCCACACTCAGGGAAGTCAAAAAGATTGACTCTCTTTTCGATGTGGTATTTGATGAAGAACTTGTTGAGCGGGTTCGTGTTTTCTGGAGTGGTTTTGGTGCGGGGCAATCAACTCATCAGGAAAAATGGCTTCAGATCTGGGAGTGCCTCTATCCAATATATCAGGAGTTCAATGAAAGCCTTGGTAAACTGAGCCTTGGAACTTCCGGAATGTGCTACAGAAAGGCAGCAGAGGACCTTATTTCCGGAAGAATAAACACTGGAAGATATAAGAAATTGGTTTTTGCAGGATTCAATATACTCACCAATGCTGAGGAAATCATCTTTAAATTTCTGAAGGAAAGTGGGGTAGCGCTGTTTTATTGGGATTATAATTCTTATTATCTGAAAAGTCCGAACGAGGCAGGGAAGTTTCTTCAGCAATATTTAAAAAATTTTCCACCTCCTGCCGGGTTTGAACCGTTTCCTGAGGGAGCTTGGGATTTCCTTAACTCAACCGACTCCCGGGAGTGCATAAAAGTTATTCCCGTAACCTCTAATTCCGGCCAGGTTCAGTCACTTTTAAATGATCTTAAGAAAAGACCCGAAGCCAATCGCGGAATCATTCTTTCAGACGAGGGCCTTTTTTCAGATCTTTTGTCCTCTTGGCCTGATGATTCTATGCCGGTAAATTTTACCTCAGGATATCCTTTGAGAAATACACTTGCAGCCGGACTGTTTCAAAACCTTTCAGATATTTTTTTGGATTCCTGTCAATCTCTGGACAAAGGTTCGTGCAAGAGCGATCTGATATTGAAATTTCTTCAACATCCCTGGGCAAAATGGCTAACCGGGGATTCCACCAAATCCTTTATTGATCAGGTTCAACGACGATACCCTGACGAGGTGCCGGCTCACTTTATAAATAGTGAAACAGGGATTTCACCTTGGATAGGAAAGCTTGTCAACACTGCTGATTTTATTGATCGTATTAAAGCATTGTGTGTCCGGTTAGAAGCTTATCGAACTCTGTATTATCCTGTTGAACAGGCAGCAATTGAGTTGATTACTGCCCAGGCTACCGTTTTAAAAGAGTTGATTGATAAATTTAATTTGCCGCTCGATCCCTTATCCATATGGAAAATCTGGATCCAATTTTTAAACTCCTCTAAAATCACGCTTGAAACTGATCGCGATGCCTGTAACCAGGTGACCGGTATTCTCGAAACCCGCCTGATGGATTTTGATGAGGTGTTTATCCTTTCTTTCAATGAGGGTATCTGGCCATCGAAAAGTTTGCCTGGCTCGCTTATTCCATATTCTCTTCGAAAGATCTTCCATTTGCCCACAGCTGAGAATCGGGATGCGATGTATGCATATTACTTCTATCGGCTGATCCAGCGGACAAAGTCGCTTAATATATATTATCTCACCGGTCATCGTGATGATGGAATACGTTCCGGTGAAAAGAGCAGGTATATCACACAATTGCAATTCGAAACTGCCAGGCAGATTGAAATCAGAGCAGAGCCTCCGGCAAGAGTGGGCGATCCTTCGCTGCCAATTATTATTCAGAAGGAAGGGGCGGTTAAGGAGCTATTATTCCGTTATCTGGCTAATGATAAGGATAGTAAATCATTATCGCCAAGTGCCCTGAATGAGTATCTTGATTGTAGCCTGAAATTCGCACTCAAGCGTATTTATCAGATGCGTGAACCCGATGATATCGCCTATGCTTCGGAACCAAAAGGTTTTGGAATTTTGATTCACCAGGTCATGAACCTGTTGTACAGCGAATTTGTTGGCAAGGTCCCCGGACCCGATAACTTGTGGTTTAAAGAAACCCTTACTGAACAGGAAAGGTTGGCTGAGCTCATACGTCGGGAATATAATCTGGTTCTGAAACAACCTGGTACCGGTGCTCCCGGGGGAAAAGAAATACTTGGAATGGAGGTGGTTAGACAGTTCATAAATAGCATTCTGGAATTTGATAAGAAAGAGCTGTCTTTAACAATTCGTGGTCTTGAAAAGGATTATCGGATGCAATATCCAATTGAGATTGGCGGGGTAGCAGCAGCGGTGAATCTCAATGGGATTATCGACAGGATTGACAGGATTGATGATGGAGTAAGGATTGTGGATTATAAAACCGGGAATTGCGATCTGAATGCAAAGTCGGTCGGCGAAATGTTTAACAGGAATTCCTCGAAAAGGCCAAAAGAAGCATTCCAGGTTCTGCTCTATTGTGAACTTTTTCTGCATAATACCAAAGATGCTTCCGATATAATGCCATCGCTGTTCAGACCTGGAAGATTCAGGTCAGGCGATCATGACCACCGGGTTCAGCTTGATGGTAATAATATTGTTTATGAAAAGGTAAGAAGCGAATTTACTGCGGGCCTGAGAACACTGCTCGAGGATCTTTTCAATCCGGAGATTCCTTTTGTCCAGTGTGAGGATGAACAGGTTTGTAAATTTTGCCCATATGCAGGGATCTGCTCCAGAGAGGCTTATTCCTGAAGAAGGTCGGGTCGCAGCCTCCTGGTTCTTTCGACTGCCTGATCCATTTTCCAGTTCTCAATTTCTTTGTCGTTTCCGGAAAGCAGGATATCCGGTACTTTCCATCCTTTGTATTCTTTAGGCCGCGTATAAAGAGGTGGTGCCAGAAGGTCGTCCTGAAATGAATCTGTCAGGGCCGACTCTTCATCCGATATTGCCCCAGGCAAAAGTCTTACTATTGCATCGGTAAGAATAGCTGCTGCAAGTTCACCACCAGTGAGGACATAATCACCGATCGAAATCTCCCGGGTAACCAGGTGATCCCTTACCCTCTGATCGACTCCCTTATAGTGGCCACACAGTATTATCAGATTTTCCCTGCAGGAGAGCTGATTGGCCAGCTTTTGAGTAAATAATTCTCCATCCGGAGAAGTGTAAATGATCTCGTCGTAATTAATCTTAGATTTCAGATCAGCCAGGGCCAGGTCAATCGGCTCAATCATCATTACCATACCGCCACCACCAGAGAAAGGATAATCATCGATCGTTTTGTGTTTATCAAAAGCATAATCACGAAGGTTGTGAATATGTATCTCAACGATCCCTTTTTGCCGTGCCCTCTTAATAATTGAATGGTCCAGCGGACCGGTCAAAAGTTCAGGCAGTGCAGTAATAATATCTATGCGCATAATTGATTGAATTCATTGCAAATATAGCGGATTGAACTGGTTTGAAAAAATCGACAACAGGACAAAATGACATGGTGATAAATTGATTTAGCGCCATAATGACATGATATCTAGGTTGGTATGTGCTTTGAACAAGAGTGGTATGAATGAGAATATAAACATTAATAATAGGAGATTAGAACAATGACACATTTAAGATTTAACGGTTGTGCGCCTGTAAGATCAAATTATGAGGCCTCGAATGATTTGATGAAATGGGTTTTGAATGATTTTGGCAGTAGTTACAGTGGACAATCTGTTCCATTGGCGAATATAATTGAGGCAAAGGACGATTACCGCATTGAAATGGCAATTCCCGGATTCGCCAAAAATGAAATAAAGATTAAACTTGATGGGCAGATTTTGAATATCTCATCTGAAGTCCCTGAATCAGAGGAAGATCAGAACGAACGTCCGGTAAGGCATGAATTCAGTAAAAAATCTTTTAGCCGCAGTTTCCGTCTCTCGAACTGGATTGATTCCGGAAGTATTGCTGCAAAATCTGAAAATGGGATACTTATAGTGACGATCCCAAAATTAGAAGAGGCTAAAGCAAAACCTGCAAAGGACATAGAGATAGTCTGATAAGCCTATTTTCACTTGGAAAAGCCATCTCTGAAAAGGGATGGCTTTTTTAATAAAAATTTAGATATTTTTGTCCAAATTGAACGTCTGGACTTTAGTCCGGTTTTCTGTTCGTTAGAACAACTTAGCATCGCTGAGGTAATACTTGATTAAAAACGATTGTTATGACTGAAAAAGATCACCTGCCAGAAGAAAGTTTACAGGTTGAAGGGATTGAAACCCCTGAAAATTTAGCTCCTGAATTTATTGCTGAGGTTCCGACAGAACCAGTTGATAAACAGCAAGTTGAAATCTCTGAAGTTCCTGAAGTAATCGAAATGCCTGAAGCTTTTGAGGCGCCTGTGCTTTTGATAGCTGAGGAGGAGGAAGAAGAAGAAGAACAAGAACAAGAGGAAGTAATTGAAGTGCCTGAAATCAGTAATGATCCGGAACTTTCTGTTGAAGTTACTCAACCGGAAGCTGCTGAACCTGAGGTTGCTGAGGTAGTGGCTGCGGAACCAGAAGCCGCTGAACCTGAGGTTGCTGAGCTGGTGGTTGCAGAACCGGAAGCCGCTGAACCTGAGGTTGCTGAAAAAGTGGTGGTTGAAAAGGTTCATGCTGAGCCAGTTCATCATAATTCGGATCTGCCTCCAATTAACATAGATTATTCGGGCTACTCACGTCAGGCGCTTCTTGAATCGCTTGATTTACTGGTTGCTCACAGAACGATACACGATATTACCCGCGATGTTGAAAATATCCGCTCAACTTTTTACAAAAAGCTGAAACTTGAGTCGGAAGAAAAACATAAGAAATTTGTTGAAGAGGGTGGTGCTGAGGAGGAATATAAACCTGCTCCGGATCCACTTGAAGAGGGCTTTAAAGCATCTTATGAGAATTTCAGAAATAAGAGAGCTGAGTATTCGAAAGCCCTGGAAGGTGATAAAGAGGGTAACCTGAAAAAGAAACTCGAGATTATTGATCATATAAAGAACCTCCTGAATACGCAGGAATCACTGAATAAGACTTTCAACGAATTCCGTGAATTGCAGCGTCAATGGAGAGATATCGGACCTGTTCCACAAGCAGATCTTCACAGTTTGTGGGAAAATTATCATCACCATGTCGAAAGGTTCTATGATTATATCAAAATCAATCAGGAGCTTAGGGATCTTGACCTGAAAAAGAACCTGGAAGCCAAGATGCAAATCTGCGAAAAGGCAGAGGAACTGCTTCTGGAACCTTCAGTGGTCAAATCTTTTGGCGATTTACAACTTTTGCATAACCAGTGGAGAGAGATTGGCCCGGTACCAGCTGAAAAGAAAGATGAAATATGGGATCGGTTCAGGGAAGCAACAAATCAGATCAACAGGAAGCACCAGGATTATTACCTGACATTGAAAGATGAACAGAAGAAAAATCTGGATGCAAAAACACATTTGTGTGAAAAGATTGAAGAAATTCTTCTGAAACCCGTCCAGAGTCCAAAAGATTGGAATGATTTCTCACAGGAAGTCGTCAAACTCCAGCAAATGTGGCGTTCCATCGGCTTTGCCCCACGAAAAGATAATATCAAGGTTTACGATCGGTTCAGGGCAGGCTGCGACGAGTTCTTCAATCGTAAAAGAGAGTATTTTTCACGCCACCGCGATGATCAGCATGGAAATCTTCAGCTGAAAACCGACCTGTGCATGCAGGCTGAAACCTTGAGCAACAGCACTGAATGGAGAAAAACCTCTGAAGAATTGGTGACTATCCAAAAAAAGTGGAAAGAAATTGGCCCGGTACCCCGGAAATATTCCGACGCACTTTGGCATCGTTTCCGTACCGCCTGTGATAATTTCTTTAAAAAGAAATCTGAATATTTCAGCTCGCAGGATTCTGAGCAGACAGAAAACCTAAGGCTTAAGCTCGAACTGGTTGAAAAAGTCAAATCTTTCGCCCCGTCAGAAAATCATCATGAGGATCTGACAATGCTGAAAGACATTCAGAAAGAGTTCACCTCAATAGGTCATATACCGATCGAGAGAAAAGATGAGGTTCAAAAAGAATTCAGGGATGCTCTGCGGAAACATTTCGACCGGCTTGAGGTAGATGAACCCAGAAATGAAATCTTGCGTTATAAGCAAAAAGTTGATACATTTGTTCAATCCCCCAAAAATAGAAACCGTATTTCATCTGAACGAGAGAAATTGGTGAACAAGCTTAAGCAAATGGAGAGTGACGTTGTTCTCTGGGAGAATAACATAGGATTCTTTGCAAAATCGCAGAAATCTGAATCTCTTATCCGCGAAGTGGAAAACAAAATTGCCCAGGAGCGTGAGCGAATTCAACTTCTCAAAGAAAAGATCGATTTACTGGATCGTTTTGAATCGTAACCCATTATCATTCTTAAAATGAAAACATTCAAAGTCTTTGCAGCTTTTGCTATTTTGGGATTGTTGCTTAGTGTTAACGGTTTTTCGCAATCGGGCGGAGTTGTTCGTGGGTTTGTCTATGATAAAAAAACGGGGGAACCTCTGATCGGTGCCAGTGTTTATCTGAACGACCGCACTAAGTATGCCGCGGGGACCGATGTCAATGGTTTTTTTACCCTCAGCAAAATACCAGCCGGCAAATATACCCTGTATGCTGAGGTAATGGGTTATGGTTCTGTAAATAAGCAGGTTGAAATTGTTGTAGGACGGGTAATCAACGAGAAGATATTTCTGGAACAACAATTAAAGCAACTTGGCGAGGCGGTAATTTCAGGCGAACGACAGGAGGCGAAAACTCAGGTGCAAACTTCTGTTATCAAGATTACTCCAAAGCAGATGGAGAAGATTCCGAGTATTGGAGGTGAGCCTGACCTTGCTCAGTATTTGCAGGTGCTTCCGGGCGTAATTTTTACCGGTGACCAGGGTGGACAGTTATATATCCGCGGTGGCGCACCTATTCAGAATAAGGTACTCCTCGATGGTATGATCATCTATAATCCATTTCATTCTATCGGTCTGTTCTCTGTGTTCGACACTGATATTATCAAGCAGGTTGAGGTGTTAACCGGAGGTTTCGGTGCTGAATATGGTGGCAGGATATCTTCTATCATGGATATCACTACACGCGACGGAAATAAGAACCGAATGTCTGGAAAAGTGTCGGCCAGCACGTTTATGGCTAAATTACTGCTCGAAGGACCACTGAAAAAGGCAAAAGCAGATTCCGATGGATCTTCTTCTTTTATATTGACCGCTAAGCATTCATTCCTGGAACAATCCTCCAAAATATTTTATAAGTATATCGATTCTGCAGGGCTTCCTTTCAATTTTACCGATATGTACGGTAAGATTTCCCTGAACTCAAAGAATGGTAGCAAGGTTAACCTTTTCGGGTTTAATTTTAACGACCATGTGACCTACCGGAATATTACTGACATTGGCTGGAACAACTATGGCTTTGGATCAAATGTGGTGCTTATTCCCGGTGATTATCCTGCTCTTATTAAGGCTAATATCGCCTATTCAAAATATCTGATTACCATGAATGAGGCCGATCAGCAGCCTCGTCAAAGTTCAATCGACGGATTCAATGTCGGACTGTCGTTTGTCTATATTTTTGGTAAGGATCAACTTGAATATGGTATCGAAACCCTCGGTTATAATACCAACTTCAATTATTTTAACTCCGTAGGTCGTAAAATTGTACAACAGCAATTCACGACTGAACTTGCTGGTTATGCTAAATATAAGCTGACCCTCGGCAAGATGCTGATCGAGCCGAGCTTTCGCTTGCATTATTATGCTTCCCTCGGTGAAGTATCTCCCGAACCCAGACTTGGTTTTAAATATAACCTCAGCGACAACTTCAGGGTTAAATTCGCCGCAGGTATGTATTCACAAAACCTGATTGCTGCCAACTCCGACCGCGATGTCGTAAACCTTTTCTACGGCTTTCTTTCAGGCCCGGAAAACCTTCAGAAAACGTTTGATGGTAAAGTCATCAACACTAAATTGCAGAAATCAAACCATGCCATCCTCGGTTTCGAGTTTGACCTTACCAAAAGGCTTAACCTGAATATAGAAACCTATATCAAGGACAATACTCAGCTCACCAACATCAATCGTAATAAATTGTATGATGATACCGGTGATAACCAGGATAAGCCTGAATATCTCCGAAAAGACTTCATTATTGAGACTGGAAAAGCCTATGGGATCGATTTCCTTCTCAAATATGACTACAAACGCCTGTATCTCTGGGGAACCTATTCGCTTGGCTGGGTTACACGCTATGATGGTGTGATTAAGTATCCACCTCACTTTGATCGCAGGCATAACGTAAACCTTGTAGCTTCCTACACATTTGGAAAGAACCTCGATTGGGAATTCAGCACCCGATGGAACCTCGGATCAGGATTCCCGTTTACACAAACCCAGGGTTTCTATGAGAAAATTCCTTTCTATGATGGAATCAACACTGACTATACCAGAGTTAATGGTGAATTGGGCATCGTTTACGGACCACTTAATCAGGGGCGGTTGCCATACTACCACCGTCTTGATGTTAACGTAAAGAAAACAATTGCCACAGGCGAAGACAGTGAACTGGAGATTTCCTTTGGTATTACCAATGTTTATGACCGGAAGAATATTTTCTATTTCGACCGTATCCGATACGAAAGAGTCGATCAACTTCCTTTTATGCCGTCCTTAAGTATCAACTGGACTTTCTGATAACCGTATGATCGCTAAGCAGACAAAATATATTTTCGTGACCGGAGGAGTGACTTCCTCCCTGGGAAAAGGCATTATATCCAGCTCCCTTGCCATGCTTTTGCAGGCCCGTGGTTTTAGTGTTACCATTCAAAAGCTGGATCCCTATATTAATATTGATCCGGGAACGCTGAATCCATATGAACATGGTGAATGCTATGTTACGGATGATGGAGCTGAAACAGATCTCGACCTGGGACATTATGAGAGATTTCTGAATTGTCCCACCTCCCAGTCAAATAACGTTACCACCGGACGTGTATATCAGTCTGTCATTAACCAGGAACGCCGTGGCGATTACCTGGGAAAAACTGTTCAGATCATTCCCCATATAACCGATGAGATCAAGAGAAGAATAAAGATCCTGGGCTCAAAGGGAAAATTTGATATCGTAATAACTGAGATTGGCGGAACGGTGGGCGATATTGAATCTTTGCCATACATAGAATCAGTTCGTCAGATAAAGTGGGAGATGGGTGATCGTGTTTGTGTTGTACACCTTACTTTGGTTCCTTACCTGAGTGCAGCCGGCGAATTGAAAACCAAGCCAACCCAGCACTCTGTGAAAATGCTCCTTGAAGAAGGAGTTCAACCTGATATCCTGGTTCTTCGGACAGAAAAACCATTGAACAGGGAAATCCGGAAAAAAGTGGCACTGTTTTGCAACGTTGAGGAGAGGGCAGTAATTGAAAGCCGCGATGTCAGTACTATCTATGAAGTTCCGCTTTTAATGCAAAAAGAGAAGCTTGATGAGATTGTTATTGAAAAACTGAAACTTCCTGCAAATACCAAAAGCGACCTTGAACCCTGGCGCGAATTTGTTAAATCAGTCAAGAATCCAAAGCAAACCATAAAGATTGGCCTGGTAGGCAAGTATGTTGAATTGCATGATGCTTATAAGTCTATATCTGAGGCTTTTATTCATGCAGGAGCAGTTAATCACTGCAAGGTGGATATTCAATGGATTCATTCAGAGACTCTCGAACAGGAAAACTTTGAGGATAGCCTTAAAGAGCTGAAAGGAATTCTCGTTGCTCCTGGATTTGGGCATCGTGGAATCGAAGGCAAAATCAATGCAGTCAGGTATGCCCGTGAGAATAATATTCCTTTCCTTGGTATATGTCTTGGAATGCAATGCGCAGTGATTGAATTTGGCAGACATGTTCTTGGCTTGTCAAAAGCCAATTCGACTGAGATGGACCTTAAAACTCCTGATCCCGTAATCGACCTGATGGCAGATCAGAAGGAGATCACCGATAAGGGAGGTACTATGCGCCTCGGAGCTTATACCTGTAACATTGCAAAGGGATCCCTGGCTTCAAAAATATATCAGTCTGAATGTGTGAATGAAAGACACCGTCACAGATACGAGTTTAACAATATCTATACCGACCAGTATAAAGCTGCAGGGATGATTCCGTCTGGAACAAACCCTGATACTAACCTCGTGGAAATAATGGAGATTCCTGGCCATAAATGGTTTATTGGAGTGCAGTTTCATCCAGAATACAGAAGCACTGTGATGAACCCTCATCCGCTTTTTGTAAATTTTGTTAAGGCCGCCTTGGAATAATTCCTTACTTTAGCCCGCTAAATATTTTTATAACGAATTGATCAGAAATGGATAAGAAGTCCCTTATAGGCTTAGTGTTGATGGGTGTGCTGCTAGTAGCTTACAGCCTTTTTACAAAACCTTCCAAAGAGGATCTGGAGCGAAATCAGAGATATAATGATTCCATTCAGCAGGTCGAAAGGCAACGGGCCATTGACACCCAGCAGAAACAAAGCTTTGCAGATACTACGGCCAGGATAACTACAGCCGCAACACCAGAAGAGCTTAATCAGCTAAAAGTTAATGAACTGGGAGCTTTTGCTGCTGCATCAACAGGCGAAGAGAAATTCTTTTTTCTCGAGAATAAAAAAATCAAGGTGAGGTTCACCTCAAAAGGCGGACGTCCATATTCTGCCGAACTTAAAGAGTACAAAACTTTTGAGAAAAAGCCGGTATTACTTTTTGATGGTGAAACCACGCACTTCAGCCTTCAGTTCTTCACTCAGAATAAGGCGATTGCTACCCAGAATCTTTATTTTCTTCCTCAGACTGAGGAGGAAACCCAGAATGCGGAAACCGGGGCCAAAACTCTGGTTATGCGTCTTCCTGCAGGTGAAGGCAGTTATATTGACTTTGTCTATACGTTGGAACCCGACTCATATAAACTGAGTTATACCATCCGCATGCAGGGTATGGATCAGGTACTTGGGAAAAACACCACCATGATCGATCTCGACTGGGTTATGGATATTCGCCAGCAAGAAAAGTGGAAGAAGGGAGATGCACAGTACGCGACCGTTCAATATAAATATTACCAGAGTGATCCGGGTAAACTTAAGGCGTCAACAATAAAGTCTGCGGCTTCTGAAAACCTTGCAACAAAAGTCGAATGGATCGGTTTCAAGCAACAGTTCTTTTCAACTGTTTTGATGGCCAATAATTATATGACCAGCGCCCGGATAAATTCAATTACTCCGGAAGAAACTGCTGATCCTATCAAGACTTTTTCAGCTGAAATCAGCTTGCCCTATGGTGGAAAAAGTCAGGAGGATATTGCTCTCACATTCTATTTTGTTCCTAATCATTACAAAACACTAAAGGCGGAGGGACATGATCTTACCCAGTTAGTGGATTTGGGCTGGAAGTTTATCGCATGGATAAATAAATGGTTTGTAATTAACATCTTTCATTGGCTGGAAGGAGTCGTAGGCAATTATGGTATCATTATTATTATTCTTACCATCTTCTTTAAACTTTTGGTTTTCCCATTGAGTTATAAGTCCTTTATCTCAGGGGCCAAGATGAAAGTACTGAAGCCTCAGATTGATGAGATCAACAAGAAATTCGGCGCTGATAAAGCTATGGAAAAGCAACAGGCAACCATGGCCCTCTATAAAAAAGCGGGAGTGAATCCTTTAGGTGGATGCCTCCCTACTTTATTACAGATGCCTATCTGGATAGCTTTGTTTCGCTTTTTTCCGTCATCCATTGAATTGCGTGGAAAACCATTCCTTTGGGCAGCCGATCTATCGACCTATGATTCGATTTTGAACCTTCCTTTCACTATTCCCGGTTATGGTGCCCATATCAGCTTATTTACGCTGCTGATGGCTGCTTCTATGCTTGTCACTACCAAGATGTCAATGGACCAGACTCAGACTGCACAGCCGGTGCCTGGTATGAAAGTGATGATGTACATGATGCCTGTTATGATGCTGTTCTGGTTCAACTCCTATGCCGCTGGTCTCAGCGTATATTATTTCTTCTCAAACGTTTTCTCATACCTGCAGCAAATCCTTGTCAAGAGATTTGTCAATGAAGAACAGATCCTTAATAAACTCAAGGAAAATCAGAAAAAGCCTGTCAAGAAGTCGAAATTTCAGGAGAGGATAGAGCTCATGGCAAAAGAGAGAGGCGTTCAGACAAAAAGGTAGTTGGCAGTCGGCAGTACTCAGTCAACAGTACTCAGTCGGCAGTTGTTACTTCAGCTTTCGCTTTAAATGGACCATTTTGATTGCCGTTAGCGCGGCCTCGTCACCCTTGTTGCCATGAATGCCGCCTGAGCGGTCAATTGCCTGCTGAAGGTTATTGGTGGTCAATAATCCAAAAACAGAAGGTTTATTGTATTTCATTCCAAGCTCCATGCATCCCTGTGCTACCGC
This sequence comes from uncultured Bacteroidota bacterium, assembly GCA_903919065.1. Classification (GTDB taxonomy): domain Bacteria; phylum Bacteroidota; class Bacteroidia; order Bacteroidales; family UBA12481; genus UBA12481. The sequence continues at coordinate 144,414 of CAIXHD010000345.1, read as the reverse complement.
CTGACAAATGAAATCGAAGTGCCGTGTTTCTCCCTGGATTACACAGCCGATAAGAATCACTGCATCTGTATCAGAAGAATCAAGAAGGAATTGTCCGCCGAGAGGTAGTTCGAAGCTGCCCGGCACTGTGTGCAGCCTGATATTTTCAATCTTCGCACCATGTTTTACCAGGGTATCAACACAACCCTGAGCCAACGCGGAAGTAATTGATTCATTCCATTCCGATACTACTATTCCGAACTTAAATTCAGAGCAATCTGGAACAGATGCCGGATCGTAAGCAGACAGGTTTTTAAGCGAGGTTGCCATAGGAGCAAAAAAAAGCCGGGTAAATCCCGGCCTGATTTATCAAAACTTTTATTTTGTAAGTCCGGCCTCAGCTCGGGCTATATACTTTTCTATCTTCCGACCTTCATCAGATTCGGGATATTTCTTTTGAATCTCTTTATAAAGATCAACTGCTTTTTTGAGCTCCTTGTTTCCTTCAAGTAACTCGCCGGCTTTCATCAGGTAAATCGGAGTGATAAAATCATTAGGCTTCATTCTGGCTGCCTTCAAGTATAAATCAATGGCTTTGTCAAACTGGCTAAGTTCACAATAAGCATCACCCATAGCACCTTGTGCAATCGGGCTGACCATATCATCTTTCAGTGTGAATTTTTTCAGCTGATCAATCGCTTCCTGAAATTTACCGAGTTTCAAGTAAGAAATCCCGCTATAATAGTGGGCTAACTTTGCTGATCTGGTTGATTTATACTCATTGATAATTTCAATGAAACCCAGATTGTTGCCATCACCCTTGAGCGCAAGGTTGAATGAATCCTTTGCAAAGTATTGCTCTGCAGCATACATTTGTGACTGTGCTTCCTTTTCTTTCGGAGCAACAATAAACCGTTTGTAACCAAGGAAAATACCAACAACAGCAATAATAACGATGATTGCCAGAGTAATTGTTTTCTGGTTCTGCTCAATAAAGTGCTCGGTATTAGTCAATGCGTGCTCGACAACTTCGAGATTGTCTTCTTTCTTGCCTTTCGATTTGCTAACCATAAAGTATATTATAAAAAACATGCAAATTTATAATAATTAAACCTTATTTAAAATAGCCTGTGTAAAAAACTCTGAAGACGCCTCTCTTAGCCGGAGTATTGCTATTTTTGACGTCAAACGAGAGAAGTATGTACCTGAGAAAATTAAGTTTGCTGAATTTTAAAACCTATCAGGAGCTTGATATTGAACTCTCTCCGAAACTCAATTGCTTTGTGGGTAATAATGGGGTAGGTAAGACTAACCTGTTTGATTCTATCTACTACCTGGCATTCTGTAAGTCGTATTTCAATAGTCTTGATGCGAACAACATCCGTCATTCCTCCGATTTCTTTATGATTCAAGGTGAATTTGAGATCGATGGCCAGGTGGAAAAAATACACTGCGCGTTAAGGAGAGATCAGAAAAAGAAGGTACGGCGGAATGATAAGGAATATCAGAAACTGGCAGATCATATCGGACTGATTCCGCTGGTTATGGTTTCCCCGTCCGATACCAGCCTGATTCTGGAAGGAAGTGAGGAACGCCGACGATATATGAACGGAGTAATCTCTCAGTATGACAGGCAATATCTGGATGATGTAATACGGTATAATAAGGCATTGACTCAAAGAAACCGTCTTCTGAAAGATTTTTCGAAACAAAGATATTTTGATGAAGACTCCCTGTTTATCTGGGACGATCAGCTTTCACTGCTTGGGGAGCGGATTTACCGGAGAAGAAGTGATTTTATATCACAACTTCTTCCCATTTTCCAGTACTACTATGATTATATCTCAACCGGGCATGAGCAGGTTGAACTTAAATATCTCACTCAGGCTGGCAACAGGCCATTAACAGAACTTATGAGGGAAACGCATGATAAAGATAAGCAACTGCAATTTACCAGCGTAGGAATACACCGCGATGACCTGGTCCTTGAGCTTGCCGGATATCCGATGAAGCAACAAGGATCGCAAGGCCAGCAGAAAACCTACCTCGTGGCACTAAAAATGGCACAGTATGATTTTCTGAAAAAAATTTCCAATTTGAGACCAATGATTCTGCTTGATGATGTATTTGATAAACTCGATGCCAATAGAGTGACCCAGATTATAAAACTGGTATCAGAGGATCATTTCGGCCAGATTTTTATCACGGATACAAATATGAAGCACCTGCAAGCTATATTATCAGGCTTGACTGCTGAATATCGTATGTTTCAGGTGACCGACGGTCAAATTAGTCAGGTATAATTATGGTAATCCGAAGAACCCAATCGCGTCCGGTTAAAGAAATTATCGAGGAACTTCTTAAAGCTTCGGGCATTGATCAAAAGTTGAAAGAACGAGAAATGGTCCGCCAGTGGGACGAAGTCGTGGGAATAACAATTGCCCGCAGCACAGAATCAATTTATGTCAGCGATCGTAAACTAATTGTCAAGGTACGTTCTTCGGTGATCAGAAACGAGCTGATGATGGTTCGTGATGGACTAAAGGTTGAACTCAATAAACGCAGCGGCCAAGACCTTATTGATGAGGTCGTTATAAGATGATGACGAGCAGTAGTTTACAGTGCGGTGGCAGGAATCAACTCGAGAAAATTGCCCTGACGGTCAAACCTTTCACTTCTGGAGAAGAAAAAGTCGGCTTCTTTTCGGGCGTTAGAATCACTGTCAGAACCATGTACCGCATTTCTTTGCACTGATTCCGCAAATAGTTTTCTGATTGTCCCTGGTTCTGCCTTGGCAGGATCAGTATTGCCAATCAACTTGCGATAATCATCAACAGCATTGTCTTTCTCCAATACCGCAACAACAATCGGGCCTGAGGTCATGAATTCCACCAGTCCTTCAAAAAAAGGCCTATCCCGGTGGACATTATAGAAATATTCAGCCTGAACCTGACTGAGCTTGGTATATTTCATAGCTGCTATCCAGAAACCTGCTTCCGAAATCATCTTCAGGATGTCACCGATATGCTCGTGTGATACGGCTCCCGGTTTGATCATAGTAAAAGTGATGTTACCTGTCATAATTGAATAGTTATTGCGATAAATATAACAAAATCCTGTTTGCCGATTCCACTGATTATTATCTTTGATTCGTGCAAAACAAAATTACTGACAGAAAGTTGAGTCTCAATACAGAATTGGGATGGTCGGAGGCCAGGGAAGAATTCCTGAAACCTTGCAAAATATTGATCATTACTCACAAAAATCCTGATGGAGATGCTGTCGGATCAGCTCTTGGCCTGAAATGGATACTCGGGCGGATTGGTCACACAGTAAATGTTGCCATTCCTGATGATTCCCCACTTTTTTTGAAGTGGTTGCCTGGTCACAATGAGATTGTTGTGAACGACCGTAAGATGACTGCTGATATTTCAACGCTCTTTAATGAATGCGACCTGATTATCTGTGCGGATTTTAATACCCCGGAGCGTTTGGGCGGCCTGGAACCTTTGTACCGTGAATCAGGTAAAAGAACTTTGCTAATCGATCACCACCCGAATGGTGATCCATTCACAGGTTATAACTTTATCGACCCTACAAAAGGCTCTACCTCTGAACTGGTTTACCTTTTTATCGAAAAAATGAATTTCGCTGAACATATCGGAGTCGAAGCAGCTACCTGTCTGCTTGCAGGGATCATGACCGATACTGTTGGATTAAAAGTTAATTGCTCCTATCCTGAGGTGTTTGAAACTGTCGCTGCTCTCATGCGTATCGGAGCTGACAAGGATCGGATCTACCATGAGATCTATAATACCCATTCAGCTAACCGTATGAGGTTGCTCGGGTATAGTCTCAGTAAGAACATGAAGATTCTTCCTGAATATAAAACCGCTTATATTGCATTGACAATAAGTGAATTGAATAGTTATCACCACCGGAAGGGAGATACTGAGGGATTTGTTAATTATCCACTGGCTATAGCAGGAATCGTTTTTTCGGTTTTGTTCACTGAGCAGAATGATCATATTAAACTTTCTCTCAGGTCAACCGGAGATTTTCCAGCTAATAAGTTTGCTCAAAAATATTTCCTGGGCGGCGGACACCTGAATGCGGCTGGTGGAAGATTCCCCGGTACAATGAAAGAGGCCGTTGACAGGTTTGAATCCGTTTTGGATGAGTATAAGGAATTACTGACTTCCAACAGGTAGAATTTTCGGCTACCCAATCCTACTGCCATGCGATGCATAAAAATTAGTTTTATCCTGTTTGTCACCCTGCTATTCATATCAGCTTCAAGCTGCAAACCAAAATATCGCACACAGGAGGAGTCGGCCGGCAGGCAATACCCGGATCAGGAATCCATTTATCGGGCAAATCAAGTGTTGATCCGGCAATATGCAAATTCAATAAGTGAAGTGGCTGCCAGAAATGGATGGAGATTGAGCGAAACGGGTACTGGGGTATTCTTTCAGCTTATTAATACTGAGCAAAAAAAACAGAATCAGAAAATAGAAAAAGGAGACTGGGTTTCACTCTCTTATAAGCTTTGTCTGCTCGACGGAACCTTGTGCTATTCCTCAAACAAACAAGGATTCAAACAATTCATAGTGGAACAGAGTGAGGCTGAGCTAGGTTTACATGAAGCAATGAAATTCCTGCATCCTGGAGATAGTGCACGTATTGTGATTCCACCACAGCGCGCTTTTGGATTAACCGGCGATGGAAATCTTATTCCTCCGCGAGCTATCCTGGTATATGAAATCAGGATCGATTCTGTGGCCAGACATCTGAATAATTGACCATTTTCCTATGTTTGCAGTAAATATAATGACAATGAGAATTTCTGCTGTTGCCGTACTTATTATTTTAGCTGCTTTCATTGTGTCCTGCAGCAGCGGGGACAAGGATTTTAAAAAGCATCCGTCAGGCTTATCTTACCGTTTTCTGGAAATGAATCCGCAGGGTATAACTCCAAAAACAGGGGATATACTGGTCCTATCAACCAAAATCACGAACATGGACAAGGTAGTCGTCGATGAATCAAACTTTTATCGAATGCAGCTGACCAATCCGAAATTTAAGGGTGATTTTAATACCGCGTTGGCGCTCATGCAGGTTGGTGACAGCGTTTGTTTTAAATTGGATGCCGTTGGTTTTTTTGAGAAGAACAGAAAACGTGATTTGCCAAAGGAATTCAAGACAGGTGACCAGGTATTCATTTATGTTCGCTTAAAGAATATTTTAAGCTCGGAAGATCTTGAAGGTGAAAGAGAAAGCTCCTATCATACCGATTTCGAACAGGAAATAAACCTGCTGAAAAACTATATCGAACTTACCAATACTACAGCTAAACCAACAACTTCAGGTCTTTATTATATTGAAAAAAAGAAGGGCAAAGGCAAAAAGGCTGAAATTGGTAACACCTTGGTTGTTCATTATACCGGGACCACAATTGATGGGAAAATTTTTGATTCCTCACTGCAGAGGGGCACACCGCTTACATTTGTTCTTGGCAAAGGCCAGGTAATAAAAGGCTGGGATGAGGGTTTTCAGTTTATGCAGGCGGGTGGGGAAGGCAGGTTAATAATACCGTCGAATCTGGCCTATGGAAAAGATGGTTATTCCACGCTTATCCTGCCATACTCGACCTTAGTTTTTGAAGTTGAATTACTGGAAGTTAAATAACAAATATTATGAAGTACGCCATTCTTACCATTTTAGCATCGATATTCATTTTTCAGGCATGTGAAACTGGTGATCCCTATGAGAAGGAAAAACTTGCCATCCAGGAGTATCTGACTTCTCATAACCTCACTGTATCACCTCTGGCAAGTGGGTTGTATTATATCGAAATTAAGGCAGGTACAGGAATAACACCACCTTACGGGGCAACCGTTAAGGTGAAATACACTGGTTCCTACACTGATGGAACAATATTTGATTCAGGTACCTTTAGTTTTAAACTCGGATTCGGTCAGGTAATTACCGGGATGGATGAAGGAATAGCCCTGATGAAAGAAGGGGGCAAAGCAACTCTTATTATTCCAAGCGATTTGGCTTATCGGTCAAACGGATCCGGTGATATTCCGGGTTATACTCCGTTAGTTTTCGCAGTGGAACTGCTAGATGTGTTTTAAAGGCTGATTACCAACCCATCAAAGCCAGGTTCAACTCCAGCCGGCAGATTCTTTATCAAATCTTCATACTTGCCTGCCTGATGCGACATGTGGGTCAGGTATGCCTTTTCAGGCTTAATCTCCTGAATTAGCCGGATAGCTTCAGGAATGCTGTTGTGTGAAAGATGCACCTCCCAGCGAAGCGCATTAATGACCAATACACGTGTACCTTTGATCTTTTCCATTTCCTCCGGAGCAATATAATTGGCATCAGAGATATACGTAAAATCTCCAAATCGAAAGCCCAATATAGGCAGTTTGTAATGCAAAGCCCTTATGGCTGTGATTTCCAAACCATCAATCTCAATCTTTCCAGGAGAGATCTGATGCAGGTTCATTTGCGGGATCCCGGGATATTGGATTACTGAAAAAACATAAGCAAAGTCCTTGCGGATGGAATCCTGAACCCTTTTCTCAGAATAAATATCAATAGCCTTACGATGCAGAAAATTCAATGCCCGTATGTCATCCAGACCTGAAACGTGGTCCTTGTGCTCATGGGTCAAGAGTATTGCATCAATCTTTCTGACAGAGGTTCTTAACATCTGCTGCCGGAAATCGGGACCGGCATCAATTAAAAACACCTTGTCATTCCATTCAACCAGCGCAGAGGAACGTAATCTGTTGTCTTTGGGATCAATGGATTGGCAAACCGGACAGTCGCAACCGATAATCGGAACTCCCAGGGAAGTGCCTGTACCAAGAAGGGTAATTTTCAATGGTGAATTCATGAATGGATTCAAATCATCAAATATAATAAACATGGGCCTTTTTCTTATTTTTACAATATGAAAGGTACCCTTTGGTTGATTCCGAATACACTGGATGACGGTGACCCCCTGAGGTCACTGCCGGCACCTGTTATTGAGCAGGTGAGGCTTATTCGGTATTTTATTGTTGAAAATGAGAAAAATGCGCGAAGGTTCCTCGTAAGAATAGGGATGAAAGCCCTGCTGGAGGAAATAGAATTTGGTCTGCTTAATGAGCACACGAGAGCTCAGGAGCTTGAACCTCTCATGCTGCCTATACTCAAGGGAGCTGATGCAGGAATATTGTCTGAATCCGGATGCCCCGGAATTGCTGATCCCGGAGCCGACCTCATCAGGCAAGCCCATTCTTCAGGTATCCGGGTGAGACCAATGATCGGACCGAGCTCCGTTATTATGTCGGTGATGGCTGGGGGCCTTAATGGCCAGAAGTTTGTGTTTCATGGCTATCTGCCTCCGAAACCTCCCGACCGGATAAAAAAGATCAGGGAAATCGAAAATCGATCCAAATTGAACCAGGAGACTCAGGTTTTTATTGAAGCACCTTACAGGAATCGGCAAATGCTTACTGATCTGATAAATACGCTTTCTCCAGATACACTCCTTTCCATTTCTGCTGATCTTACCACCGATGATGAATTGATTAAGACAGCCAGGGTTTGGGAATGGACAAAATTCGACACCGACCTTAATAAGAGACTCGTAGTATTTTCATTTTTAAAAACTTAATACACAAATATATGGGCCTGACATTAATCGAAAGAATTCTTGCAAACCACTCCAAGCACTCAACTGTAAAACCTGGCCAGATTATCGATGTTGCCATGGACGTAAGGGCAGCCCGCGATTTCGGAGGTGCAAATGTTGTCAAGAACCTGAAGGATAATGGTTTGTCGATCGCCGATTCCACTAAAACCTTTTTCACTTTCGACTGTAACCCTACAGGATCAGATCAGAAATATGCCGTAAACCAGCATATTTGCCGACAATATGCCCGTGACAACGGAATTAAGGTTTATGATATTGATAAGGGAATCGGAACGCATATCCTCATGCATGAAGGCCTGGCGTTTTCCGGTTCAACAGCAGTAACCACCGATTCACATGCTAATATTCTCGGGGCAGTAGGCGCTTTCGGACAGGGCATGGGCGATCAGGATATTGCAGCTGCCTGGGCTTATGGAAAACTTTGGTTCAAGGTTCCGGCTTCTGTAAAAATCGTTCTAAAGGGAAAAAGACCGGAAGGGTTATCTGCCAAAGATATCGCGATCAACTTACTCGAAAGATTTGGGGCGAATGACCTTTTGGGCTACTCTGTTGAGATTTATGGTGATTCCGTTGACGATCTGACTCTGGATGAAAGAATTACCATTGCCAGCATGGGAACCGAAATGGGTGTGATAACGCTTCTCTTTCCTCCAAATCAACAAGTTACCTATTATTGTTCGGAAAAGGCCGGTAAGCCAATCATTCCGGTTTTTGCGGATGCCGATGCTCAATATGAGAAGACTTTCGAACTGACTATCAGTGAATTTGTTAAGCGGGTTTCTTTGCCTGGTGCGCCTCACCATACTGCAACTGTTTCGTCAGTCGAAAATACAAGGATTGATTCTGCCTTCATTGGAAGCTGCACCAACGGCAGATATGAAGACATGGCTGTCGTTGCGAATATTCTGAAGAATCGGAAAGTGGCACCGGGCGTGGTTTTAAAAATCGTTCCTGCCACTGATGAAATATGGCAGCGCTGCCTTAATCAAGGGTTTATGGAAATCTTTAAAAATGCCGGTGCAATGGTCTCGAATGCCGGTTGTGCCGGATGTGCCGCCGGTCAGGTTGGACAGAATGGTGCCGGTGAGGTGACGATAAGTACGGGTAACAGAAATTTTCCGGGAAAACAGGGTAAAGGTGATGTTTACCTGGCCTCACCTGCTGTGGTTGCGGCATCAGCTGTTGCAGGATATATAACGAATCCTGAAAATATTCCTGATGTACCTGTGGCTTATCCTTCGCCTTCTGTAAAAACCGGGGCATCCAAGCCAGCTTCAGTTTCATCGGCCGAAGCAGGTCAGCACCCTGGCGAAAAGCCGGTTGAGGTTGAAGGGAGAGTCTGGTATATACGTCAGGATAATATCGATACCGATATGATTTTTCATAACAGGTATCTTGCGATTACAGATATTAAGGAGATGGGCCAGTATACTTTTGATAACCTCAGCGGATACCAGGATTTTGCTAAGAAGGCAGAGAAGGGCGATATTGTGATTGTTCAAAAGAATTTTGGTAGTGGCTCGTCGAGGCAGCAAGCCGTAGATTGCTTTATTTCATTAGGTATCCATTGTGTTTTAGCGGAAAGTTTTGGTGCTATTTATGAACGCAATGCCATCAATGCTGCCTTCCCGATCATCACCTATGAAAGCCTTGAAGAACTCGAAATTAAAGAAGGCGACAAGATTCGTGTAAATTATGAAACAGGTATGATAACCAGTCTGAATAACGGTAAAACGTTGCAGGCAGATCCTTTTAGTGAAGTTCAGTTAGAAATTTTTAAACGTGGAGGACTATTCTGATGGGACAAACATTTGTTGAGAAAATTCTCGGTGCTCCAACCGGAGCAATTGTTTTCAGGAAGCCTGACATTGTGCTGACTCATGACAATACATCCAGTATTTTCAGCACTTTTAAAAAGATGGGATCCGAAAAGATTTTTGATCCCGACCAATGCCTCGTCGTGCTCGATCATAATGCACCTCCCACAGATGCCAAGCTGGCTACTCAGTATCAGACTATTCGCCAGATCGTGAGATCGCAGGGAATCAAGAAGTTCCATGATGCAGGAGATGGTATCTGTCACCAGATCATGTCATATTACGCAAAACCGGCAATGATTATTGTCGGAAGCGATTCCCATACCTGCACTGCCGGTGCCTTCAATGCCTTTGCTGCGGGGATCGACCGTACAGAATCTGCCGGTCTGTGGAAAAAAGGTGAGACCTGGTTTTTAGTACCAGAATCCATCAAAATAAATCTAACAGGGAAATTGAATCCCGGGGTGTATGCCAAGGATATCTCGTTGTACCTGATAGGAAAAATAGGATCTGATGGTGCAAATTACCTGTCGATGGAATTCCATGGTGACGGATTGAAGAATCTGACGATTTCCGACCGGATGACACTGGCTAACCTAGCTTCAGAAATGGGTGCAAAGAATGCCGTATTCCCTGTCGATTCTGTTCTTGCAGAATTTTTAGGATCAGAGGGTGGGGCAGTCTGGGCTGATGCTGATGCCCGATACCTGTTTGAATTAGATATTAATCTTAGTGATATCGTTCCACTGGTGGCAGCGCCACATTTGGTGGATCATGTTAAAACAGTTGCCGAAACTGCTGGCACTGTAGTTCATGAAGGGTTAATCGGTACTTGTACAAATGGACGGATTGAAGATTTGCGAATTGCAGCCTCGGTTCTGAAAGGCAAAAAAGTGGCGCTTGATTTTCAGTTGCTTGTTATTCCGGCATCAAAAGAGATTTATCTTCAGGCGATTGAGGAAGGACTGATAACAACTTTCGTTAATGCCGGGGCAACCATTCTGAGTTCTTCCTGCGGGCCATGCCTGGGAACCGGTCAGGGCATTCCCGCAGATGGTTTTACTGTAATCTCAACGGCAAACCGCAATTTTAAGGGAAGGATGGGTAACCCCAACTCACAAATTTACCTGGCATCACCAGCAACGGTTGCCTTTACTGCGCTGAATGGAAAAATAACCGATCCAAGGGGACCTGATCATAATGAAAGATTTGATTCCGGACGTCCGGAAGGGAAGACCCCTGAAATTCCTGCTGGCGAGGATCGCTACTATAAAGGTGTGTGGAATTATGCAGATCAGGATAATCTCAATACTGATCAGATGTTTGCCGGGAACCTGACTTATAACGTGCTCAGCTCTGAGGGTGACAAGATTGTTGAGCATCTTTTCGCTGGCTTTGATGCTTCTTTTGCTTCAAGGGTTAAATCCGGTGATCTGATCTTCGCCGGCGAAAATTTCGGTTGCGGGAGCTCACGTGAGCATCCATCTGTTGGGCTTGCCTATGCCGGGATTAAGGCTGTAGTAGTAAAATCTGTGAACCGGATTTTCTACCGGTCGTCTATTAACCAGGGCCTGCTGCTGATCGTTCATAAGGAAGCTGTTGATGCCTATTTGCCTGGCAGTGAGGTGGAAATAGATTTCAGGAAAGGGTTGATAAAGATTGGCGAGAAACAATTTTATTTCGAGCCGTTACCTGATAAGTTACTGGGAATACTGGAGAAAAAGGGTCTGGTCAACTGGATTAAGGAGCAGTAACAAATCTTGTATTTTTCACCTTGGTAGTTTCCCTAATTCCGCTTATCTTTGCGGTCCTTTTGGTCTCGTAGCTCAGCTGGATAGAGCAGCAGCCTTCTAAGCTGCGGGTCGTGGGTTCGAATCCCGCCGGGATCACTTCTGATTGAAAAACGTCAATCTGGTTATCGTGCCATTCTCTTTTTTGTTCATTACTGAGATTTGCCCGTGATGAGCATCCATGATTTGTTTTACTAATACCATATTCAAACCCGAATTAGTATCATTGGAATGATCAGTTAACGCGAATAGCTTATACAGGTTGTCAAGCTTCTCCGTTGAGTAACCCGGACCATTATCAATAAATTCACAAAAAGTCATCTGGTCGTATGATGAGATATTGACTTTTACCGTATCGTGAATTTTCGAATTCCTGATCGCAATGTCAATCAATCGGGTAAAACAAATCTGAAGTAAGTCCGGGTCTCCGGAAATGGAATCGATATCCGCACTTATATTAAGCTTTATATCTATGCTCTTGTCTTTTATCTTATCCAGCAACTGAATCTTGGCGCTGTTTATGAGTTGACTAATTAAAACCTTTTGAAAGTGAACAGACCTGACATTTGAGCGTAATTCTGTAATCATTAATGCCTGATAGGAAAAATCTTCCAACTTTGTAGCAGAGAGTTCCAGATCTTGAAGATACTCCAGCAATTTTGGTGATTTTATCTCCTCTTTGAGGATTTCGGTAAAGCCTAAGATACCATTGAGAGGTGTCCTGATCTCATGACTGATAAGATTCAGAAAACCCAGCTTGGCCCGATCTAAAACCTTTAATTCCTGATTGGCTTTTTCAATTTCCAAATAGGCCTGCTCTAATTTAAAAGTCCTTTCTTTAACTTTTTCTTCCAAAGCTTGATTTTGTGATTCAATTTGCTGATGTAGAAACCGGGTTTCCAAAAGGTTTTTTATACGAAGGCTAACTTCATAAAGATCAAACGGTTTGGATAGGAAATCTTTTGCTCCGCTGGAAAGTGCCTTTATTTTTGCGCCTGCTGAGATGTCAGCCGTGAGAACCAGTATCGGAAGGTAATCACCAGGATTTATAAGTGCCTTTAATTCATCCAGAATCTCAAAACCACTTTTGTTTGGCATCATTAGATCCAGTAAAATCAAATCAGGCTCAAACGATTTAAACAGGTCGATAAATAATAGAGCATCTGTGGTGGATTTGAAATTAATACATTCCATTTCCTCCAGAAGACCTTCCAGAATGTCAATATTGCTTTCTCTGTCATCAACAATAAGAATTTTAGCGTTTTTAAAACTTGCACTATTCATATTTTCTCACCTCCGTTTATTTGCTGCTGCGCCATTGCTGGTCCAACCAAAGTATCTGTTGTTTTTAAGAAATGGTTAATATCCAATGGTTTTGTAACCATTTCGGCAACTGGTAATTCAATCCAGAATGTACTGCCATAGCCAACTTTACTATCAACGCCTACAGCCCCCTCCATGGCATCCATTATTTTTTTTACAACAGCCAGTCCAAGACCAGTTCCTTCAGTTTTTGTGTTTTCAGCTCCGATCCGTTCAAAGGGTACGAAGAGTTTTGGTATGTCGTCGGGCGAAATACCTATACCGGTATCCGAAATCGAAATCCGGATTGCATCAAGACAATCTCCGCCATGGTGTATCGTTTCCGTTTTGACTGATATAGAGCCGCCTTGCCTGTTGTACTTGACTGCATTATTAAACAGATTTAGTAAAACCTGCTTGATTCGCATGCGATCCGACATTACAACGAGTTGATTTATACGGAAATATTCAACCTCAAGCTTTAGTTGCCGGGAATTGGCGAGTGGCTGAATAATGTCAATTATTTCGTCAATAATGCCTCTGAGTTCAATAGGTGCCGGCATGAAAGAAAGCTTGCCGGATTCGATATGGGAAATGTCAAGCACTTCATCAATCAAGTTGAGCAGGTGCTGGCCACTATTTAAAATGTGGCAGATACCCTTCCTTTGCTTTGGATTGAGTTCGCCCATATTCAACAATTGGGCAAATCCAAGTATCGAATTCATGGGGGTTCGCAACTCATGACTCATTCGTGAGAGGAATTCGCTCTTGGCCTGATTGGCCTTCTCGGCTTCGTTCCTCGATGCAATAATTTCTTCTTCTGTCTTCCTGCGCTGCGTTATATCGTGGAATGTCCATATTCTTCCCTGAGATTTCCCATCTATACCCACAACAGGTGCCGAATATCTTTCAAGAATCACCCCGTTATTAAGCTGGATTTCATCGTTGTTGACCTGGCCTGGATGATCATACAACAATGTTGTAACTTCAAGGAAATTATCGGGATATTTGACCAGACTTGCTGCATGCAGGAGTAAAGGTTTTGCAGACTCTTGTTCTGCAATATCCTTTGGAACACTGAAAATTTCGATGTAACGCTTATTGATAGTCAGTATTCGTTCCTTTGTTTCATCAATGACCAGGATTCCATCAAGAGTTGCATTTTTTTGTGCTTCAAGCAGGGCCATTTTTGATTGCAATTCCTCCTGTGCCTGTTTGCGGACTGTAATATCTGTTAAACTTGTTACCCGTACATTCCGCCCTTTATAAAACATCATCTTTCCATTTAAAACACATGGAAATGTTGTGCCGTCCTTTTTTAATGCTGTTGCTTCATAAGGATCTTCAATCCCCGACAACATTCTCTGCATCACCATATCCCTGTCTTCCGGTACGATCCATTCCGTACCGTATCGGGATAGAGCTTCCTCTGTTGTATAGCCAAACATCATCTCAGCTGCCAGATTCTGCTCAATGCATTTACCCTTTTCGGAAAAAAAGATGGCTTCAAATGAAGCTTCTGACAATCCACGGTACTTTTCCCTGCTCTCCTCAAGGTCTGATTCTGACTGCTTGCGTTCGTCGATATCCTGGTGTGTTCCTGACATGAGAACCGGTTTACCTTCAATATCCCAATGGTGGACTTTACCACGGTCCAAAACCCAGATCCAATTGCCATTTTTATGCAACATCCTTGATTCAAACGAATAATAGTCCGATTCTCCTTTAAAATGCCTTTCCAGAAGTTCGCCGGAAACTTTCAAATCGTCGGGATGTGCAAATTTCGCCCATGTTTCAATGCTCGTGGGGGATATCTCGTCCAGCGTATACCCCAGGATTCCTGCCCATCGCTCATTGAAAATGGTATGTCCTGTCTGAATATTCCATTCCCAAGTGCCAACATTAGTGCCTTCAAGAATATCAGCAAGCCTCTGCTTTTCGATCGCCAGTTGGGCTTCTGCAAACTCGCGGTACTTTATTTCATTCTCGAGATTTGTATTGGTCTCGCTAAGTTCTAACGACCTGTCTTTCACCTTTAACTCCAGGCTTGATGAAGGAGATACCGGTATTATTGAGCCATTTTCTGTTACATCCATTAGCAGATTGTTACGATTCTGTAATGATGCCAATGTAAGGGTTTTAACCTTCAGGTTTTTGGAAATATTTAACAAGTATGCTGATTTCGTCATCGATATAAGTTTATTAGTCAAATAGTTAAACCATTTGCTCCTTTCTTCACAAAATCTTCACAAAAAATTTGCAGGATTTTCACATAGAACAAACAACTAAGAAGTAACTTCATTAGGTTATACCGCCTTGAATCTAAGACCCTTAGTACTCAAAAATCCTTACCGATGAAAAATGCGAATTCTTTATTTGTCTTGCTGTGCTTTATTCTGCCGGCTTCAGGCCAGAACCTTAGCATGGCATTTTCATCTGCCGATGTCCAACAAAAGATCGATGAAGTAACAGCTACCAATCTCAGAACAGCAGAGAAAGTGATCCTGCCCGGTGACGCAATCCTGGTTTTAAATACCTCTGCAGGGATAATAAGTACAAATTTACCCGGTGATAGAATCAATATCTTCCCAAATCCCTTTTTTGGTGCTGCAAACCTTGTAACTGAAGTTGCCTACCCAGAAAAAATCCGGATAGCGGTGTCAAATTCAACTGGCCGGTTTATCGCTGAAACCACCAAATTGGTTCCTTCAGGCAGACAGGCTTTCGAAATTAAAGTACAAGAACCTGGTGTCTATACAGTAGTTGTAATCAATTCTTTAGGAGCATTCAGCCAATCCATGGTTTGTGCCGGAAGCAACTTTCATGGCAATGAAATTTCCTCGAGGGGAAATGAAACACTTGCAGGTACTTCTCAATATAAATCGATTAAGAGCGGATATAGCCTGGGATTTACACCGGGTGACTTTATCTCCTATTCCTGCAGATCAGGTAGTTTTATTACTGTTTTCACCGATCAGCCTGAATACACGAAATCTTATTCTATTCAGTTTGTGGAGTGTAAAGATAAAGATGGAAGCTGTTATCCGGTGGTGCAGATTGGCGACCAGTGGTGGATGGCTGAAAACCTTGCATGGTTACCTGAAGTAAGTGAATCGGTTCACGGCTCTGATAGCATTAATAGTTTCTACGTTTATGGTTATGAAGGATCTGTAATTACAGAGGCCAAATCAACAGAAAATTTCAAAATGTATGGCACCCTTTATAACTGGGCTGCTGCCAATACTGCTTGCCCGGAAGGGTGGCACCTTCCCAGCGACCGCGACTGGAAGGTTCTTGAAAAGGCTATTGGTGTGGAAGACACTTCGGAAACAAGCTGGAGGTCATCAGGCAAGGCCGATCGGAAGATTAAAAGCATCTCAGGGTGGAAAAAGGAGGGCAACGGAGATGGTACCAGCGGGTTTAATGCTCTGGCTGCCGGATGCAGGTTGTCAAACAATACTGGTTTTGCGGGAATGGAATCACAAACATTTTTCTGGTCCTCTACCTCTGAAAGCCAAAATAGGGCATGGACCAGGGAGCTTACATTTATCCTGTTGGGCATTAATCGATCAGTAGAAACGAAGGATTACGGATTCTCTGTCAGATGTGTCCGCGATTAGAAATGTTTTTTCATTAGTTTCGTTTTTTGAACGAAATACTGAAAGATCATGAAACGTTTTTCTCTGCTTTTAGCATCACTGCTGGTTTTATGCTCTGGTGCGTTTTCTCAGCCCAGCCTTAAAGCCATTATCAAAACTCAGTCGCGGATAGCGGGCGAACTCAATAATCCTGTTGAAGGATTTGCCCGGAAAATTTCAGGGGAGGATATCTCTTATACCAGTCCCCGCCAGGATTGTCTCAATGCAATGCTGGTTCGGGCTACTGATGGAAAAATGAATATTTCATGGGAAACTCCGGCTTTGAATCCTGCACCCGGTATTAAGGAAGTTCAGGTTTTTCTGATCGCTGCCATGAGCCTGCAGGGTTACGATACAAAAGGGGTGGATCCCGGATTTCAAGTGCTTATCAATGAAAAACCATTCTTCCATTTTAGGAACAGCATGGGCGAAAACTGGTCTGTCAACGGACCTGCTGGCAGCCGGATGCTTTTTCAAACGGTGTTTAAGGACCAGGCAAATGATGGATTCGGATATGCCCGGATTGTCCTGCCAGTTTCTATGATTGAATCAGGAAAGCCCGTGAATATTAAGATTACAGGTGATGCTTCAGGAACACGCCATTGGTTTATGGTTTTTCAATGTACTGATGCCCTGGACTGGTTTTTAAAAAAGACACGCATAGAAACATGGTTTGATATTCGATTAACCACAGATGGCAGCAAATACAAAGGTCAGATTGTTGCCCCTGAAAGCTGGGCGGAACAATCATTTGAATTAAAAGGAAATACAGAAAAGCCAATAAAACTGCACCTGACGAAAAGGGAAAACCAGGCTGAAGCGATATTCTCTCTGCCTGCAGCAACCACCTCAATTTCATTGAAGGGCCCTGAAGGAATTTCTATGATGGATATCGATTTTAAAAAAATAGCTACAAAAAGTAATATTCAACCAGATCGGCTGATTAGCTATCAGGTAAACATCGAAAATGAAAGTTTTATCATCCAGGGTCAGGTAGCCACCAGCAATGTGTCCAGTGATCTGAAAAAAGTTGCCGCTTCAGTATTCTCTAAAGGCACTATTCTTATCATGGCTTCATCACATCAGGATATTGCCTGGATGGATTCCCCTCAGGCTTGTGTTGAAAATCGTGATAATCTATTGATTACTCCGGCATTGAAAAAGCTGGAGGAAAATCCTGGTTATTACAACGATATGGAGGATATCCTGATGCTACGCGAATATCTCGACCGACATCCTGAAAAGAAGGACCTGATTTATCGTCTGACAAAAGAGGGACGTTTAACCTGGGGCGCCTCCTACATGCAACCTTATGAAGAGATGTATTTTGGTGAACCACTGATCCGACAGTTTTACCTTGGACGCAAATGGTTCAAAAACCAGTTTCCCGGTTGCGATGCACGGATATACTGGAATGTTGATGTTCCCGGACGTACTCTGCAAATGCCCCAGATACTGGCAAAAAGCGGGGTGCCATACATGATAATCAGCCGTCAGGATAAAGGGCTGTTTAACTGGCTTTCACCCGATGGATCAAAGGTTTTAACTTATTCATCTGATCATTATTACAATAGTTACGTTAACCTGAAGAAAGGTTTTTTTGAATCGGTAAGGCACTTTGCTGATCTTTCCGGTTTCTGGAGTAAGTATTATTCCACCTCTTCTGAAAATCCAGTATTACCTGTACTGTCGGATGCCGATATGGCCGTTCCAGATTCATATTTTGATTATATCGATACATGGAATTCACTCAAAGATTCAACACTGAGACTTCCTGGATTGGTTCATTCCACAGCCGAAAAGTTTCTCGATGGAGCAAAGGCTTCCGGAATTGATTTTCCGGCAATTCAGGGTGAAAGGCCGGCAGTATGGCTATATATACATGGCCCTTCTCATTTTGAGGCACTTAAAGCAGGCCGAAGTGCAGGAAGGTTGCTTCCGGCAGCGGAAAAAATGGCCAGCTTCAGATCCTTAATCGCCGGCAATTGGGACAAGTATCCATCAGAAAAGCTAACGAAAGCATGGGAATCTGCAATTTATCCGGATCATGGCTGGGGTGGTAAGAATGGTGATATAACAGACCAAACCTTTCTTGATAAATTTCGGGAAGCAGATCAAATCGCCAAATCTGTAATTGAAGAGGCCACTTCTGATATTGCTGGAAATATTGATTTTAATGCTAAAGGAATGCCGCTGGTGATATTTAATTCTTTGACCTGGGAAAGGACGGATCCGATGGAAGTCCGTCTTAATATCCCCGATAATACTTTCAAAGCTATTGCATTGATCGATGATCAGGGTAAATCAGTCGCTTCTCAGGTAACCGGCACCTTGGAAAATTATCCATCGGGATATCTGAAATCAGTGTCATTGGCATTTATAGCTGAAAATATCCCGTCAATGGGTTATAAGACCTATTATGTTGTCTCAGCTAAAAAGATGGCTGTATCAGCCCGTCCGCTTGCTTCGGCAGGGTTAATCGATACGAGATATTACCAGATTAAATTGGGTAGTGGCGGTATTGAGTCAATGTTTGATAAGGAACTGCAAAAAGAGATCTTTAATACGGACCGCTTTAAAGGAGGAGACCTGTTTTCAATGCGTTCTTTCGGGAATGGTGCAGGTGAATTTTCGGACATCCAACAGCCTGACATGGAGGGGTATGAGGTTTCAGGCATCGGGTCTGCATGGGAAGTAGTGGAGTCGGGACCTGTGAGAATGGTAATTGAGGGTTTTGGTGAGATGAAACACAATAAGGCTAAGATCACCTGGACTATATATCCGTCGCTGAAAAGAACGGATGTAAAAGTGGATCTGATCGATTGGGACGGTACGGCTTATCGTGAGTTCAGACTCGCATTTCCAGCCCGGCTTCAAAATCCCGAGATTACCTATGAAGTGCCGTTTGGAGTTGTCAGGGTGGGGAAGGATGAGTTAGCCCAGGCTGCCGGTGAAAGGTATACCACACTTGGCAAGAATGTTCACCCCAGGGGAATAAATAACTGGATAAGCGCCAATGACAGTGATATAGGATTAACTATTTCTTCCAGTGTGGCAGTGTGGGATTATGTTAATATGACCAGCATGCCGACGGATGCCACACTGCTTCAACCAATCCTTCTGGCATCCAGGCAAAGTTGTCATAGCGAAGGCCCTCTCTATCATCAGAAAGGCAGTCATTCCATGGAATTCAGCCTGTTTACCCATAAACCCGGCTGGCAGAATGGCTATCATCAGGCCCTGCAGGCTAACGAAAAACTTACCTCTATTTTCAATCCAGCTTCCAAATCACCTGTCTTGCCTGCTCGTCTGTCCTTCCTTTCAATAGATGATTCGAATGCATTAGTGAGCACTATAAAAAAATCAGAATCAGATAATGGATTGATAATTAGAATTTATGATCAGGAAGGCCGCGACAAATCCGTAAAGGTTAACCTTTATAAGGCCCCGGTTTCAATAGAGAAGACTGATATGGTTGAGGAAAACGGGAAACCCTTACCGAAAGATGAAACGGGAATGACAGTAAAGATCGGCCACCATGGAATAGAGACTTATAAAATCAGGCTCTGGTAACCTTGTCGAGAAGCCAGGCCATGTTTTCTCCTAAAGTTTTCATGGTCCTGATCCCTTCTTCATCGTTCAGAACTTCCCCTGGATTTCTGCCAATGCCTTGGTTCCAGTAGCTTGAGCTGACTATCATGATCTGCGAAACGGTGAAGAAATTATTGATGGCATTAAAGGTTTCCAATGCACCATTTCGCCTTACTGCTACTATCGAAGCTCCGATTTTTCGTTTCAGTGGATGTCCATTGGCTCCATCAACCATGCAGGCGCGATCAATGAAGGTTTTCAATTGTGCGGTCATCCCCCCGACATAAACCGGTGAAGCAAGGATAATGCCATCTGCTTCCATGCACTTTGCAAAAACTTCATTGAACTCATCATGATAGTACATGCATGAGTTGTTTTTCATCGTTCGGCAGGTATAACAAGCTTTGCAGCCGGTGAAATCACGGTAGCCGATTTGAACCATTTCTGTTTCAATATTGTGCTGGTTCAGTTCCTCGAAAACCATATTGATAAGCGAAGTCGTATTGCCGTTAATTCGGGGACTTCCGTTGATTGCTACTACTTTCGGCATTAATTGTTATTTTTTATGCAACGGACACTTATTCCTGTTTTCCTCGGGAAGTGATTTTGCCCGATCATTCCATTACAGTCGGCTAATTTGCGAATATAACCTTCAACGAGAGTGTCGTATAACCAGGTACCAGATACCCAGAAGAATGCGCTCGAACCATTACTGTAAAAATCTCCGAGTTCATTCCGGGAGCCAGCAAAATATCCATCAAATCCGGTTGGTCCATTAACTTTTAAAACCTCACCTGCTATGTTAAAGACAAAATTCCTGTCAAGAATATCCCACTCTTCATAGGAAGGAATGTGCCAGCCGTCAGGGCATATTCCTTTGGCTCCTTCTGTGGTTACATACCCCATTGCTTCATCAAAATCGTACAATCCGCCGTAGAGTTTGCAGCTATCAGTACTGTTGAAGAGGCAATACTTTTCAATAATACCGTTGTTGCTAAGGTCGGAGTGTTCAAGACTGCTTTTCGTGCTCATGACAAAACGGCCAACATTAAGGTTTTTGCCCATCCAGCACTGGTTGCCGATTTGAACCGTGGGGTAAATATTACCATCAGTATCAGTCATCGTGGGTGCACCCGGGCAAGGATGTTTGCTGAGTTGAAAAAAGGCTACCTCAACATCATCAGTTGAACTGCTGCATTTGCCTGTAATAGACCATCTTAATGTAAAATTAAGGTTGGTGGAATCTTTAATAAACCAAGTCTTTGATGAATGAATATTCGAAAAATGTCCATGTTTTCCGCTGACAATACTCCAGGTTCCAATTCCATTGTCAGCAGTATTAGCCTCCAGCATAACTGAATCTGCAGCAATAAAAGGAACATCAGTACCTGCATGTGCCTTGTTAACTAAATCCTCAACAACGATAAGTGCAAAAGCTGTATCGGCACAATTAGTGAGAGGGTTCCGGTATCTGTAATAAACTTTATGAACCCCCGGTCCGGCTTCTGACGGCCAATACTTACTGTCGTACACACCATCTCCCCAATATGAACCGCCTGAAGGGATACCGCCGTTAAGAACGAAAGGGCTGCTATTTACGCAGGTTGAGTCTTTTAGCGAAAGTTTTACTTGAGGTAGCTCGTTGACAATCAAATAAACAACTTCTGAGTAGACAGGTTTGCATAATCCTTCAATAATCTGTGTCCTGTAATATGCGGTGCCATCAGCGATAATAGAAATGGTGTCCTTTTGAGTTCCCGCCATGGGTGTCCAGTCAGTCCCGTTTGCCGAGGTTTGCCAGGTGAGTATTCCCCGGTAGCCGGCTTGGAAAAAATTTATGGTATCATGCTTGCAAGCCGCTTGCTGGCTGAAAGCTGATACCGTTAATATGGATGATGTGAGCAATATGATTATTCGTTTCATTTTCGTCTTACTTTAGCGTACAATCAATTTTTGAGAAACTATTCGGTCCGATAAAGAAACCCTGAGGAAGTAAATTCCGGGCTCACTGATCTTGGTATCAATCTCCAGGTCGGGCACTGGGCCTCCCATTTCAAAGCTGCGTTTAAAAACAATCTGACCAAGCTGATTGAGTACTTCTATACTGTTTAATCTGCTGCTGAAGGAACCAATTCCATGAATCGTAAAGATTCCGTTGGAAGGATTAGGGAAAACCGAAAGAAAGGGATTCAGCTTGTTCTCATCAATACCCAAGCATTGGGTGATTTCAACTTTAACTCTACTAATAGCTTGACAACCATTACCGTCAGTAACACTTAAAGAATATGATATCGATTCAGAGAGGGTTGCAGTAGGATTGGAGGAGGTTGGATTATCTAACCCATCAGAAGGTGTCCACAAGTAGACATATGACCTGCTTCCTCCTGTTGCAGTAGGGGTTCCGCCAAGAACAACAGGATGCCCTTTACAGCAGAGTGTATCATGACCAGCAACTGCGGAAAGTAAGGCAGGCTGATTTAAAACCATTGGGATGAATCCCTGGCCAAAGGTTGAGCTTGCAAAACCGTTGACAATCAATAGTATAATTAATATTTTTCGCATAACGAGTCTCATTCTTGAATTCCAAAGATAAGTACAGCACAAAATTAACCTATTATTTGTTTTAAACCGTTATTCTGATTTGTTCACATTAGGGTCCTGATTAAGGAATAAGTAGGTATAATTGCCTTTTATTGAACGCTAAGCATAATTTGTTAAATCATTGTTAAACCGGACTTATGGGAATAAGCATCTGTTGGTTGAGGAGAGATCTTAGAATTGATGATAACTCTGCTTTGTTTCATTCACTGAAATCAGGACTTCCGGTGTTGCCGGTTTTTATTTTCGATGCAGAAATATTAAGCGGCTTGGATTCATATGATAAACGTTTGATATTTATATATGATACGATTCGTAAATTAAAGCTTTTGTTTGAATCTGCCGGCTCCACTCTTTTAGTTATGTATGGCAAGCCGGAAGAGGTATTTGTCCGGTTATTCGGCCAATTCCAAATCGAGTCCGTTTTTGCAGGTATCGATTACGAACCCTATTCTATTGAAAGAGATAAAGCCATTGAAGATTTGTGCAGTCACAATGCTGCCGGATTTCATCGTTTTCATGACCATGTGATTTATGCTCCAAAACAGATTCTCAAGCCGGACGGTAAGCCTTACCATGTTTTTACTCCATACAGTAAAAACTGGATGTTAAGGTTTAAGTCAGATGCTGAAACTAATTATCCTTCAGAAGATTTATTGGACAATTTGTTAAAACATCCGCCGACGGAAATGCCTGATTCCGAAGCGCTGAAGATGGTTTGGAAACAAACAGAATTCCCAGTGTCAGGATTCAATACCCAACTCATCGAAAAGTATGACAAGGTTCGGGATTTTCCTGCTCTTGATGCCACCACACACCTTGGAATTCATTTGAGGTTTGGCACAGTTTCTGTCCGAAAACTAGCCAGACTGGCTTACCGGCTGAACCAGACATTCCTTAATGAATTGATCTGGAGGGAGTTTTATCAAATGATCCTTTATCATCATCCTGAGGTGGTTACGCGTTCATTTAAACCGGTTTATGACAACGTGAGATGGTTAAATCGTGAGCAGGACTTTGATGCATGGTGTGCCGGTAAAACCGGTTATCCTTTGGTTGATGCTGGTATGAGGCAACTTACACAGACCGGATTTATGCACAACCGGGTGAGGATGATCACAGCAAGCTTTCTGACAAAACACCTTTTAATAGACTGGCGATGGGGCGAGGCATTTTTTGCCGGGCATTTGCTTGATTATGAATTAGCTTCAAATAATGGTGGATGGCAGTGGGCTGCCAGTTCGGGTTGTGACGCGGTACCGTATTTCAGGATATTCAGTCCTGCAAGACAACAACAGACTTTTGATGCAAATGAACAATATATCCGGAAATGGCTTCCTGAATATTCATCCGCAGAATCCTATCTGAAACCGATCATTGAACATACCTTTGCCCGAGAACGAGCTATAGGTATATTTGCCTCATTAAATAAGACATGATAACCGATATATACAACAAAGGACAGCTATTACCTGTGATGGAGGAGTTTTATACTCTGCAGGGTGAAGGATACCATACGGGAACTGCAGCCTATTTTTTAAGAATTGGCGGCTGCGATATCGGATGCAATTGGTGCGACAGCAAAGCCAGTTGGTCATTTGGTGCTCACCCGTTAATACAGGTTGACGAAGTTGTTGAGCGGGCAGCTAAATTCCCCGGGATGGCTGTCGTAGTCACTGGTGGTGAGCCAACTCTGTATCCGCTGGAATATCTGTGTGACAGATTACATAATTATGGCATCAGAACTTTCATCGAAACGTCCGGTGCTTATGTAATGACTGGGAAATGGGATTGGATTTGCCTTTCACCAAAAATCCAATCTCCTCCGGTTAATGATAATTACCTTATAGCTAATGAATTAAAAGTCATTGTTGAAAAAACAGCGGATTTTTTGTGGGCGGAGGAAAATGCCGGGTACGTTGGTAAGCAATGTCATCTGTTTTTACAGCCCGAATGGAGCCGCAAGGGCGAAATGCTGGAGGAAATTATTAGCTATATCGAGGCAAATCCAAAGTGGAGATTGTCACTGCAGGCCCATAAATATATTGGCATACCATAATGCTTAAGTCCTTCTTTTTAACCACTTTTCTATTATTATCGTGCCTGGTATCCGCCCAGCAGGCTGGTCGTAAAGTTTCCCCGGTAGCTAAAAAGAAGCTCGAAAAGGCAAAGGAAGCCTGGATCAGACTTGATTACGAATCAGCTAAAGTTCTGTCAGATAAGCTGATAGAACAATATCCTGATTGGACTGAAAGCTGGAAGATTTATGCTCAGGTTTATCGTGATGCGGGTGATCAGGCAAAAAACGAGACAGCACTTCTTAAAATAGTTGCACTGGATTCCACTGGCTATCCAATTGCTTTCAGATGGCTTGCAGAGCAGATGTTCAACCGCGGAGAATATTCTGCAGCAGCCTCGTATTATGATAAATACACGCGATTAGTGACTGATACCAGCGGAATTCCCTCCCGGGCAAAATTGCTCAAAGTATCCATAAATTTCGCATTGGATCAGATAAGGAATGAACCTGCCGAAATGCCGAAAAAGCTGACTGGCCCAATTAACACTTCTGATGATGAGTATTTTCCTAGTCTGTCGATTGATGGTTCTACCCTGGTGTTTACCCGTCAGGCCAGAGTGGCTGCTTTAAACGGCCATACAAGTCAGGAGGAGCTCTTTTATTCCATTTGGAAGGATACCTGTTATGAAGTTCCCAAAGCTTTTCCAAATCCGATTAATACGGGTAGAAATGAAGGAACTCAAAGCCTGAGCCAGGATGGACGGATCATGTTTTTTACTGCCTGCAGCCGTCCGGATTCGAAAGGAGGGTGCGACCTCTATTATTGTGTAAAATCAGGAGATAGTTGGTCAGACCCTATAAACATTGGAAATCCTATAAATACCGGACATTGGGAATCTACCCCGTTTCTTGCTCAAGACAGTAAAAATCTTTACTTCTCCAGCAACCGTCCTGGGGGATATGGCGGAATGGATATATGGAGGAGTACCTTGCAGCCTGATCGCAGTTGGTCGAATCCTCAAAATATGGGCCCGATTATCAATTCAGTACGCGATGAAATGTCACCTGTCCTCCTGGTTGATGGTAAAACTTTGTTTTTTGCATCAAACGGTCATGTTGGAATGGGGGGATTTGACTTGTACAAAGGCGATTTAACTGATATTTCAGAAACATCATCCCTGATAAACCTTGGTTATGGCATCAATACTTTCCATGATGAGGATGCAATTACCATAAATGCCCATTCTTCTTCAGGACTTTTCATGTCGGACAGGGATAGCCTCACCGGCAAGGATATTTACCAGGCCAATCTTAGTAATTTTATTAAAATCTACTCTGTATTAACTATTTCCGGGATTGTTCGGGACCGAATAACGAAGTTACCAGTCAGCGCTAAAATTGATATTCAACCTCATGGTGATTCCTTGGTCAGTAGTGTGGAGGCTGATCCTTCTACCGGAAATTTTCTTTTAGGGATACCTGAAAGGCAGGCTTACCGTATTGGAGCATCGGCCAATGGGTATCTTCCTTATTCACAGTATTTTATTCGAGATTCAACATCAAACTTGAATAAAATTTCTCATTCAATTGACCTTGAACCAATAAAAGAAGGTGCTTCGATTGTCTTGCAGAATACTTTTTTTGAGCTGAATTCTTACGAAATTCTTAAGGAATCATACAAGGATATGGAGGAAATCCTTTCAGTCTTCATTCAAAACCCTGGAATTGTTATTGAAATTTCAGGATATACTGACAATACAGGAACAGATGACCATAACCTGATTCTCAGCCAGAAACGGGCGGAATCAGTGATGAAATACCTTGTTAACAGAGGAATAGATCCCCGCCAGCTGACCTCTAAAGGTTATGGCAAATCCATACCAATAGCAAACAATGAGACGGAGGAGGGGAGAAGATTAAACAGAAGAACTGAAATGAGGGTTATTCGTTTAAAGTAGAATCACTGTTTAATTAATCTTGTCATAGTATTGATCAGATCATCCAGTCTGATTGGCTTTGGAAGGTAGGCGTCACAACCGGATTCAAAAATTCTCTCAGTATCAACATCTTCAGTATAAGTGGTTTGTGCGATGATAGGTAAATCAGGACGGAAAGACTTAATGGCCTCCGTAGCTTTAAAACCATCCAGCCGCGGCATTCTCAGGTCCATTAAAACCATTTCGATGTCAGAATCATCCTGACACATTTTAATCGATTCAAAACCATCAGCGGCCCAGAGGAGGGTAGCATTAGTTTTGGATAGGGCAGCTTTAAAAAAGAGCATGTTTGTTTCAACATCTTCAACAATAAGGATTTTTTTTCCTGTCCAGTCGGGTATTTCAACTTTACTATGATTACTCATAAAAAAATATTTTTCTATCGTGCAAGGCTTAATATAGATTCCAGATCGCTCATTTTAAAGGGTTTGCTGATGTAACCATTCATTCCTTCCTGCAGAAAATATTCCATGTCACCTTTAAGTGCATCAGCTGTCATGGCGATAATCGGTAAATGTCCATGTTCGGGTTCGATTTTTTCCCATTTCCTGATGGCTATGGTAGCCTCAATACCGCTCATTACCGGCATCTGAATATCCATCAGTAAAATATTATAAGTGTTGGCTGTTGCCAAAGTTGTGGCTTCCTTGCCATTCTCGGCTATGTCAACATTATGCCCCATTTTAGTCAGGTAATATAAGGCTACGCGCTGGTTGACCGGATTATCCTCGGCCAGCAGAACTTTTAATTTCCTGTTTTGTGATATATGTTCAGGAGTGAAAATAACCGAATCATTCTTAATCGAGCTGGAACGATCAAATTCTGCAGTAAACCAAAACGTTGAGCCCTTATCAACTTCGCTTTCCACGCCGATCTCCCCATGCATAAGTTCCACCAGACGTTTCGCTATGGTTAATCCTAAACCAGTTCCACCGAATTTTCTTGTAACTGAAGCGTCCAGTTGCGAAAAGGATTTGAATAGTTTCGATCTTCCTTCCTCTGAAATCCCCGGACCGGTATCAACAACCCTGAACATCAGTTTTACCTTAGTACTGGACTGTTCAAAGATCGAAACCTCAGAATAAACCCCGCCTTCAGAAGTGAATTTCAGGGCATTATTAATGAGATTTATCAATATCTGTTTGGTTCTCAGTGGATCACCAACTACAACAGATGGAACATCAGACTGTATTTTGCACCTGAGATAGAGGCCCTTTTTCTGAGCCTGGAAGTTTAAAAGCTTGATGGTTTCATTGATTTTCTCTTCCAGGTTAAAATCAATCTTTTCTAAACTGATTTTACCAGATTCTACTTTCGAAAAGTCAAGAATATCATTGATTATTGCAAGAAGATTATCTCCTGACAATTTTATAATCTGCAGAAAATCAACTTGCTCGGGGTTAAGTTCAGTTTCCATCAGGATATCCGTCATCCCAATGATCCCATTCATCGGAGTTCTGATTTCATGGCTCATGTTTGCCAGAAACATCGATTTAGCCATGTTAGCGGTATCTGCATCATCTTTTGCTTTTCGCAAGGCTTCTTTATCATTGTGCCGCTCTGTTATATCCCGGGCAATTCCGATCATGCCAGTAAGTTCACCTGCCTGATTAGAGATCGGATTGATTCGATAGTCAAGCAATACTTTTTTCTTTCCCTGAACTTCTACCCAAAGTTCCTTTTCAACTGTTTTTAAGGAATTTCTCAGCTCAACTTCCAATTTGCCCAAATCTGCAGCCAGCCCGGATGAGAATATTTCCTCGTTGGATTTACCGGAAATCTGGTTTTCCTGCAACCCGAAAAATAATTCAAATGACTTGTTGCAGCCGCTGAAAACGCCGGTGTTAATCTTATAAAAGGCAATGTCAGGAATAGATTGGAGCAGGGTATTTAGTAAATAATTGCTTTGTTCCAATGATTTTTGCACCCGTATTCGTTCGCTGATTTCTGATTCCAGCTTGAGTTTTTGATCATGCAGCTCAAGAAATATCCGAATTTTCCCTTTTAGGATATCAGGATTGATAGGTTTCGTGATAAAATCTACTGCACCAGATTCGAGTCCCTTTATCACATGGAAATCTTCCCGATATATGGCAGAAACAAAGATGATCGGCAAATACCTGGTGGATTCATTCTGCCTCATCAGGGATACCGTTTCGAATCCATCCATGTCGGGCATCTGAACATCAATCAGGGCAATTGCAAAATCATTATAGAGAGTTAACTGAAGTGCCTCATTGCCAGATAATGCACGGATAGGCTCAATATTGAACTCCACCATTAACCTTTCAAGGGCGATAAGGTTTTCAACCTTATCGTCGACGATCAGTACTTTGGTTCTATTGGACATATTATTTTAGTTCTTGGCTTTGCCTTAGATGCAAATATATGGATTTACAGAACAAGATCATTTTTTTAGCCATACTCGTAAAATCGATAACAACTTATTGATATCAATCGGTTTGGAGACATAATCTGATGCCCCTGCATCCATGCATTTTTGGCGATCTTCCTTCATCGCCTTTGCTGTTACCGCAATAATGGGAGTATTTTTGAAACGAGGATCTTTTCTGATTCTCTGAATGCATTCGAATCCATCCATTTCAGGCATCATAATATCCATCAGGATTGCATCGATATCAATATTAGATTCGAGCATCTCCAATGCTTTCAAACCATTAGCTGCTTTCAGTACACTGATGCCTTTTTCTTCAAATACTTTTGCAAGTGCGAAGATGTTACGCATATCATCATCTACCAGTAAAACCTTCCTGCCTTCAAATGTGTCCTCTTTCTCATACAGCTTTTTGAGGATGTTTTGCTGTTGCTGAGGCAAATCCTCTACAACACGATGAAGGAACAGTGTAGCTTCATCCAGTAATCGCTCTTCTGATCTTACCCCTTTAATAATTATCGACTTGGTATATTTGTTGAGTTCATCATTTTGGTCCTTTGTGAGCTCCTGGCCGGTGTAAACAATGATTGGAGGAGTTGGATCGAGGTGCATTTCCCTGATTTCACTTATGACCTCCAATCCGTTCTTGTCTGGCAAACCAAGATCAAGAATTATGCAATCGAATACTTCTTTTTTGAGAATTTCAATGCACTCGAGGGCAGTTGACACTTCGCTGATAACAATATCAGAACCTTTTAGTAAATGACGAATAGTTTTTTGCATGAGTTCATTATCCTCTACAATAAGCAGATGCTTCATTTTTTTCTCGAGGAAATGATCAATTTTCTCAAAAGCTCCTGAAAGAGATTCAGCGTTCACCGGTTTCTTTAGATAACCAATCGCACCCTTCTGATAGGCCTCGATGGTTTCATCCATAGAGGACATCATATGAACTGGAATATGCCTGATTTGTGGATCATGTTTAATAAGGTCAAGAACTTTCCAACCGTCAATCCCAGGTAATTTTATATCCAGAATTACAGCAGCTGGTAAATACTTTTTTGCAAGCTGATAACCGGTTTCCCCATCGCCAGCGATAATGCACTTAAAATGCTGCTTGTGACATTCTTTGAGTAGGATTTTAGCAAAATCAGGATCATCCTCAATGATCAGAATGAGTTCTATCTCTGAAGATAAATTGGCTCGATCGTCTGATATAAACATTGCAGCATCCTCAATGGGTACATCATTGACATAAACAGGCGCTGAAAGGTTTTCATAATCAGGTGTTGCAACTTCTGCGGGTGCCGGGCCAGATTGCTGTTTGTTTTGGAGGTCTTCAGAACCAGTGGAGGGCAGAATCAAAGTAAAAACTGAGCCCTGACCTGGCGTGCTGGATATGTGAATTTCACCATTGAGTAACTTGGCCAGCTCCTTTGAAATGGATAATCCTAAACCCGTTCCACCGAATTTGCGGGAAATACTGCCATCGGCCTGTTGAAAAGCCTCAAAAATGGCTTGTTGTTTTTCGCGTGGGATCCCTATACCTGTATCAGCTACCATTATCGCTATATATTGCTCCTTCTTGAGCGACGGATTATTGAGAGGAAGGTCTTTAGGAGCCTTTTTGAATGTTACACTGATTCCACCTTTAGAGGTGAATTTTATAGCATTTGAAACAAGATTTTTAATGATCTGTTCAGTTCTCTGCTGATCCGTATTAAGATTGGCCGGACAGCCGGGTTCAATGGAAACAGTCCAACTGAGACCTTTGCTTGCTACGGTGGCGCGGTACAATGAAGAGATATTTTCCTGAATCTGCCTGACTTCAATAGTTTCAATATTTATTGACATCTTCCCTGCTTCAATCTTCGAAAGATCAAGAATCTCATTGATGAGATCGTGAAGATCATTTCCGCTTTTATAAATGATCTGTGCCGATTCCACTTCGTCACTTCCAAGATTGCCAGAGTGATTTTGTGCAAGCGACTGAGATAGAATCAGCATTGAATTCAACGGAGTCCGCAATTCATGGGACATGTTGGCCAGAAACTCTGACTTGTATCGTGATGCCTGTTCCAGATCTTTGGCTTTTTCCTCAATCACTTTTGAGGCAATTTCCAGAGAACGATTTTTCTCTGAAATCTTCTCGGATTGTTCCTCAAGCAGCTGAGCGTTTTTTTCCTGCTCCTGGTTGGCTTCGCGAAGTTCTTCTTCCTGGGCCTGAAGCTCCTCTTTTTGCTCAAGTGTTTTAGCCAGCAGTGCACTCATGTCGTCCTTTGCCTTGACAGTTTGAACCGTGATTGCTATGTTGTCTGAAAAGCTGTTCAGCAATTCCAACTCATTCGCACTGAATCCTGAAAGCTTTCCAAGTTCCAATACTGCGAAAAGAATTTTGTTGTAGATGCAAGGAATAACAACAAGTCCGGTTGGAGTAGTCGACCCGGTTGCTGATTTAATTGCGAAATAATCCTGGGGAATCTCTGCAAGAATGATCGGTTTGCGCCCGACTGCGCATTCGCCGGCCAATCCATCTCCATATTTTATAAAATCAAATGGGTCTTTTCCTTTGGAGATCGCATAACCTGCCCCCAGACGAAGGACCTTGTTTGTTTCATCTGCATAGTATAGAGCTCCCACAGGAAGTGCAAGATATTGTGCAATGTATTGTATACAGTATTTTGCCAGAGACTCCAGATCAACAGCCCCCCTGAGTTCATCATTTAACCCGGCAATACCCGTTTTAACCCAATCCTTTTTTGCTGTTTCGTCATGAAACTTTATCAGGTCTGCCTGCATCTGCTCAAGCGATTGCCCAAGTATATCATCCTTTGTATTATACGGATAAACAGTGTCAAGTTTGCCTTGGCCAATATCTTCCGCAAATCCGGCAATAGCCCTGAACCTTTCCCTGATCCTGTTGACTGATCCGGCCATGATTCCTAATTCATGACGATCGTGGTCTTCAAGTTTATTTCCCTCATCAATTTTACCCTGAGACAAAGTATCCAAAACCCGGGTGGTTTCTGTAATCGGTCGGACTAAAGGGTTAGAGATAAAATAAATGAGGATAATCATCAGAATGATGCCTGCCAAACCTATAAATACTGATTTAATAAAAGTACGTTTCGCATCTTTTAGTAATTCGCGATTCGATGCCACAATGCACAGGTACCAGTTCTTATCTGATTTGCCTATTTTAACCGTATTCAAGTGATAAGAATAAACCAATCCCTCAGCACTTTTAAATTCTCCATGATCCAAAGTAGTGTCTTTGGACATAACATCAAATTTCCCCAAAGAATTGATCGGAAAATCGGTAATTGCTTTAAAATCCTTTCCTGTCAGACTGGTTTCGGGAGCAACCACAATAGTTCCATTATTGGAAATCAGGTAAGTCCGATAGTTTAAGCTGCTGTCAGTTTCCCTGATAAACTTATTGAACTGGCGGAGGTTAAAGTCGATTCCTGCAAGACCCACAACCAGATTGCCGCGTAGACTGTCTATTACGGGAACGGCAATTGTGGCAACAAGTATCGAATCCACGTTAACCCGGAAGGTTCTGGGGTCGTACCAATATGGATCCACTAAAGCTTCGGTCTTGGTCCTTCTGATTGTCAAATACTGTTCAGATTCTTTTATGCCATAAACGCCCCTCCACTCAAATCTCTTTTTCAACTGGCCACTCATTCGGTCAACAAGCCAGGTTTTTCTGCCAGACTGGTCTGGTTGCCTGGGAAGGATATATTTAAGTTCGAAGCTGATCCAGAATGCCAGATAATTAGTGTCGGCCTTCATTGCATCGTAGAGAAAAGGATCGATAATTGCATCCTGAGCAATAGAATCTTTATCCTGAATACTCTTCAAAATGTTAGTCAGCGATCTGGTCCGGCCCAGGCCGATACTCAGCCGCCTGGATATTTCAGAGGTGATTTTGTCACTTGAGATCCTCATTGTTTCAACGGCATTGCCCTTGTCTGCATTGAGGTCGTGCAGTGAATAGTAACCAACCAGAACTAAGGTAATCACCCCAACCGCAGATATGATGCCAGCTGTCAGCCGGGCCTTAATGCCAAATTTTATCATGTACTATCTTTTAATCGTCAAAAAGTACGAAAAAAAAGCCGGATCGTTTAAATCCGGCTTCGTTTAAGTCAAATACTCCGCTATTTATTTTTTTTCGGATAAGCTGGAATCGGCGGAACTGTTTTGGTGTAGGTTTTAACCTCTTCCTTAATCAGTTCAATGGCTTTGTCAAGCTGCCTGTCGATACCTTTGAACTCTTCATGCGGATCATTGTCAATCATAACATCCGGCTCAACACCGGTGCCTTCAATGATAAAACCACTGCCGTCCGCGGCATATGGAGCAAATGAAGGGGTAATGATTGATCCTCCGTCAATACAAGGGATTTGTCCGCTATATCCGACAACGCCTCCCCAGGTTCTCACTCCAACCAATTTGCCCAGCTGAAGTTTTTTGAACCGGTAGGGGAAAAGGTCACCATCTGATGCTGAATAACGGTCGATAAGTGTGATCTTCGGTCCTGCCAGAGTTCCGGAAGGATTAACTGAGCCATGCTTTTGATTTGCTGCAACCGTTGCATAAGTTATTTCTCGCTGTAAACGCTCAATGATCATTGGAGAAACATTACCGCCACCGTTTCCACGATCATCAATAATCAGCGCTTTTTTGGTAAGCTGCGGGTAGTAATGCTTAACGAACTCGTTAAGACCGGTAACTCCCATGTCAGGAATGTGAATGTATCCGACCTCACCGTTGGTGGCTTCTTCAACCTTTTTCGTATTTCCCTGGACCCAATCGTAATAGATGAGCGCTGATTCACTGGCAATTGTCTTCACCAAGTATGGTTTTGCGTTTGATCCATCTGCCGAAGTTGATATCATCAACTCGATTAGCTGGTTAGCTTTTCCAATCAGCATAGAATAGAGGTCAGCTACGTTCTTGACTGACTGTCCGTCGATTCCTGTAATATAGTCACCAGCTTTAATGGTTAATCCCGACTCAGTTAGCGGAGATCTTAATTCCGGTGACCAATTAGCTCCTTCCATGATCTTATCGATCCTGAAATAGCCTGATTCACTCCGGGATAGCTGAGCACCCAGTAAACCCATCTGAATTCTTTCAGGCATCGGCCTCTCGCCATTGTTAACGTATGCGTGGCCCACGTTTAACTCACCAATCATCTCACCAAAAATGTACGATAAATCTGAGCGGTGGCGTGCATATTTAACCAATGGCTGATATTTCTCGTGAATGGCTTTCCAATCAACCCCGTGCATGTTCCGATCATAAAAGAAGTCACGCATATGCCTCCAGGTTTCATCAAAAATCTGTTGCCATTCTTCCTGCTTGTCCACCATGACTTTTAACCCCGAAAGATTAATCGATTCCTCAATGGAAGCCTTACCGGAAGGGATATCAACCACACCGTATTTACCTCCCTGGCTGAGCAACATTTTCTTTCCATTCGAGCTCAATGAATAACCGGTATTCTGACCCAATTCAGTCTCTTTTTGCTTTGCCAGATCAAATAGTTTGAATCTTGATCCCTGAGTTTCAGAGGAGGCAAACAGGTAGTAGATTTTGTCGTTAACCAGTTCAAGATTAAAATAATTTCCCGCGGAAGTTGGAATTTCAAGGATCCGATCCTTGATGCCTGCAGGATCAATGGAGAGGGTTGCCTTTTTTGCATCTTTTGCCGGAGCAGCAGCTTTTACGGAATCACCGGTAACCACAACCTGATCGTCTTTTGGGACGAAAGGAGAGAGAGTTTCCGGATTCAGAGTAACCAGATACATTTTATTCATATCCTGATAACTGTGATTCCATTCAGTAGCAGAATAGGAAGGATTGAATGTCCTTGCTGATACAAAAACCAAATACTTTCCATCCCGGCTGAAAACCGGACCGCCGGAATTGTACCACTCATCAGTCACATCAAATATCTTTCCGGTCTCAAAAGAGTAAAGCCTGATTATACCCATCCCTTGCTCGGGCAAAACATAGGCAATCCATTTACTGTCCGGTGACCAGGCAAATTGACCAATTGGTCCCATTTCAGACTCCAGAATTTTAGTTTTTTTGCCCGAAGCCACATCAATATTGTATAAACAAAACTTCTTGTCGTAGTAAAGAATTGATTTGCTGTCAGGTGACCATGCAAAATCAAAAATATAATTGTCACTGTTTTTTGTCAGGGCTTTAGCAGATTCAAGTGTTTTCGGATCAGAAAGGTAGATCTCGAATTCGCCGGTTTTGTCTGATATATAGGCAATCCATTTGCCATCAGGCGACCATAAGGCAGTGCGTTCATGAACACCTGATGTGTTGGTCAGGTTTCTGGTAATCCCTTGCTTGACCGGAGTATTAAAAAGTTCTCCCCTTGCCGAGATAATGAGCCTTTCACCATTTGGCGATAAATCAGCTCCGGTTACTGACCCGGAGACATCTTTCCATTCTTTACGATTATATAGAAAATCATTGTCAATAATAACCGAAATCCTGTTTAACTTACTGTCTGTTAAGTTGTAAGTGAAAAGCGATCCGGCATTTTCAAAAATAATATTCTGGTCGCCAATCGATGGAAATTTGATGTCATAATCCTTGAAATCAGTAGCTTTAACCGTTGTCTTTGCCGTCTGGTCGTAGCAAAAAAGGTTCATTGTCCTGTCCCTGTCGGAAAGGAAATATATCTTATTGCCACTCCACATCGGGAAAATGTCCTGAGCGTTATTATTCGTTATGTTTTCTGACTTTTCTGTCGTGAAATCATAAATCCAGATATCATCGGCCATCCCGCCTTCGTAATATTTCCAGGTACGGAATTCACGGAAAACCCGGTTAAAAGCTAATTTCTTGCCATCAGGAGAGAAACTGTTGGATCCAGCCACAGAAAACGGCAATTGCTCAGACAGACCGCCATTGACAGGTACTTTAAAGATCTGGCCTTTAAAGTCATTGAAGGTTTGCTTCCTTGATCGGTAAATGATGAATTTACCGTCTGGAGTCCAACCCATGACAATGTTATTGGGTCCCATCCGGTCACCTACATCGTCGCGGGATAGCGTTGCTGTGAAGGTTATTCTTTTCGGTATGCCGCCCTCTGCCGGAATGGTGAAGACTTCAGTATTCCCATCATATTGCCCGGTGAAAGCAATTGTTTTTCCATCTGGCGAAAACTTTGCGAACATTTCAAAGCCAGGATGCGATGTTAACCTGCGCGCAATGCCTCCTTTATCGGTTGTGGTATACAAGTCGCCGGCATAGGTAAACACGATCTGGTTCTGGTGAATGGAAGGAAAACGCAGAAGTTTGGTTTCCTCCTGAGCTTTAGCGATTCCTAAGGTCCCAAGAATAGCCAAAATGATCAAAAATTGTCTTTTCATTTATTAAGTATTAGAATTTCAGACTGTTGAAATAATTGGTGAAGCTTTTTTTAATAAAATTTCTAAAATTAAAAGTAGGGAATTTGTTAATCCCTGAGAAAAATCATGAATCTGATTAAAAAATAATAATTAACCATCTGTAAAGCAATGAAATAAATGCTTATTCCTGATAAAAATCATACCCCTTCAAGCATTTTGATTCAGTTTCAGAAGGTACCTTTGCATAAAGTCTATTAAACCGCGATTTACAATGAAAATAGAACGTATTGAACATATCGGGATCGCAGTCAGCAACCTCGACGAAGCTATTAGTTTTTATGAGAAAGTATTGAACCTTACTTGTTATGCCATTGAAGATGTGGCTGATCAAAAAGTAAGAACCGCCTTTTTTAAGATAGGAGAAACAAAAATTGAACTTCTTGAATCAACAGATCCTGAAGGCCCTATTGGAAAATTCATCGAAAAGAAAGGGGAGGGGATACACCATATTGCTTTTGCAGTGGACAATATTGAGGAAGCCCTGGCCGAAACCGAATCCAAGGGTGTCAGGCTGATCGATAAGACTCCGAGAAAGGGTGCTGAGGGACTTAATATAGGATTCCTTCATCCCAAAAACACAATGGGGGTCTTAACTGAATTCTGCTCAAATAAATAAAACCATTTATATGTCGGGTCTGGAAAAAATAAAGGAACTCATCGACAAGCGTGAAGAGGCTAAGCTTGGTGGGGGTGCTAAAAGGGTCGAGTCACAGCATGCTAAAGGAAAAATGACTGCCCGGGAGCGTATCGACATGCTCCTGGATGAAGGCAGCTTTGAAGAGTATGACATGTTTGTTACCCACCGTTGTACTCATTTCGGGATGGAGATCCAGCAGGTACTTTCCGATGGAGTAATTACCGGTCATGGAACAATCGACGGCCGTATTGTTTATGTTTTTTCTCAGGATTTCACTGTTTTCGGAGGTGCCTTGTCTGAAACTTTTGCCCAGAAGATTTGTAAGGTGATGGATCAGGCTATGAAGGTTGGAGCTCCGGTAATTGGGATAAACGACAGTGGCGGTGCCAGAATTCAGGAAGGCGTAAATTCGCTTGCCGGATATGCCGAAATATTTCAGAGAAATATTCTTGCTTCAGGGGTTGTTCCTCAGATCAGCGCTATTTTCGGACCCTGTGCAGGTGGGGCTGTATATTCACCCGCGCTTACTGATGCCATCATCATGAGCGAAAGTAATTCTTATATGTTCGTGACGGGTCCTAAAGTTACAAAAACAGTAACGGGGGAGGATATAACCGTTGAAAATCTTGGCGGTCCGCTTGTTCATGGAAGGAAATCAGGCGTGGCTCACTTTATAGCCCGCGATGAGGAGGAGGGGTTGATGCTGATCCGGAAATTGCTAAGTTATCTCCCAAGCAATAATCTTGAAGAGGCTCCTGTCGTTGAAAATGCAGATCCTACCGACAGAACCTGCGATTTTCTGAATGATGTAATACCTGAAAGTACTACCCAGCCATACGATGTTAAGGATGTGATTCATGAAATCGTCGACAATCATGAATTCTTTGAAATGCATCGTAATTACGCTCAGAATATTGTTGTTGGATTTGGTCGCTTCAATGGTGCGTCAGTCGGTATAGTTGCCAACCAGCCTAGTCACATGGCTGGGGTTCTGGATATCGATGCCTCGAAAAAAGCCGGTCGTTTCGTCCGTTTTTGTGACTGCTTCAATGTTCCTATACTAACCTTGGTTGATGTTCCGGGCTTTTTACCAGGCAGTGCCCAGGAGTTCGGTGGGATTATTACCAATGGGGCAAAACTTTTGTATGCATATGGTGAAGCCACTGTCCCTAAAGTTACCGTCACATTGCGTAAATCGTATGGTGGTGCACATGATGTTATGAGCTGCAAGCAATTACGTGGCGATATCAACTATGCATGGCCTTCCGCTGAAATTGCAGTTATGGGTGCGCGTGGTGCTATCGAAATCCTTGAAGGAAAAGCCTTAATGGAAATCAAGGATCCAGAGGAAAGGAAAAAATACTTTGACCTGAAAGAAAAGGAGTACCGCGAAAAATTTGCTAATCCTTACGAAGCTGCACGATTCGGCTATATCGACGATGTGATCGAACCACGAAATACACGATTCAGAATTGTCAGGGCCTTTCAAACCCTCGCCACCAAAAAGGATTCAAATCCGCCAAAGAAACACGGGAATATTCCACTTTAATCTTTTTACCATGGATTTATTGTTTATCGTTAATTCCGGCGATTTTAAACTTGGTATTGTTATCGCAGCCGTTGGTATTGGTATTGTTTTTCTGGCTCTTACAATACTTACCGTAATCTTCAATCAGATCCCGAAGCTTTTCAAAATTCAGTTGCGCAGTAAGCTTCGCAAAGCTGGAAAAATTAATGATCAGGAAGAGTGCTGTACCGATATCAGTGGGGAGACCAATGCTGTAATTGCATTGGCACTTCACCTTTATATGAGCGAACTGCATGATATGGAATCCAATGTTATGACGATCGAAAAGGTTTCACGCAGATATTCTCCATGGAATTCAAAAATCTATGGATTACGCAATCTGAATTACAAGTAATAGTTAATACTCATTGACGAATGAAATCATTCAAATTTACTATTCAAGGCAATAATTACGAGGTCGATGTAAAATCAATCGACCAGAACCTGGCCCAGGTTGAGGTGAACGGTACAAATTATGAAGTGGAGATTCATCATCAGGTGCAGCTTTCTAAAACGCCGATCCTGGTTAGAAATCCTGTTAAAGCTCCTGAACCCGTGCATATGTCGGCAGGAACAAAGTTTCTTGCTGTCAGAACTCCGCTTCCGGGTAATATCTTATCTATTAGTAAGAAAAATGGTGACACTGTAAAGCACGGTGACATTATCATGATTTACGAAGCCATGAAAATGGAAAATAAAATCCTTGCTGAAAAGGATGGAGTGATAAGGAATATGAAGGTGAATCAGGGGGATAATATCCTTCAGGATGATATTTTATTTGAAATTGAATAAGGCCGTATGAAAAGAGCTTTAACCGTATTTGGAATAATCGCTTTTCTGGGCCTGATCAGCTGGGCTGTTCCAAATCAGAATTTGGGTGATTTTGGCGGCAATGCACAAAATGGGATTAAAAATTTCCTTCACTTTAGTGGATTTGCCAACGCTTCGTTAAAACACCTGCTGATGATTGTGGTAGGGTTGATTTTTCTATATCTGGCCATCCGTCATAGCTTTGAGCCGCTATTGCTCGTGCCGATCGGAATGGGGATATTGATCGGGAACATCCCCTTTCTATTGAATTCCGGAATGGAGATTGGAATTTATGAAAAAGGCAGTGTATTGAATTATCTGTACTTTGGTGTTACTGCGGGTATATATCCACCTTTGATATTTCTTGGATTGGGTGCCATGACTGATTTCTCCTACCTGATATCTAATCCGAAAACGATGCTCCTGGGAGCTGCAGCCCAACTTGGTATTTTCGTAACCCTTCTGGCGGCTATTTACCTCGGATTTACACTCCCGGAAGCCGCTGCTATTGGAATTATTGGTGGTGCTGACGGACCTACAGCAATTTATACAGCCTCCCGGCTCGCTAATGGTGTGAAAATGTGGAATGGCGTACAGAGCGCCAATCTCATTGGCCCAATAGCTATAGCTGCTTATTCATATATGGCTCTGGTACCGGTTATCCAACCGCCGATCATGCGACTTTTAACAACAAAAAAGGAACGCAGGATTCGTATGAAGTCGCCCAGACAGGTTTCTAGGATAGAAAAAATCCTTTTTCCAATCATCGGATTACTACTGACCTGTTTTATATCGCCAAGTGCCTTGCCGTTGCTGGGGATGCTTTTCTTTGGTAACCTTCTCAGGGAATCTGGTGTTACACGCAGACTTGCTGATACTGCCAAGACTTCACTGATTGACATTGTTACCATACTTATCGGATTGACTGTTGGCGCATCCACTCAGGCTGATGTGTTCCTGACCTCAAAGTCCCTGATGATATTTGCCCTTGGCGCAATTTCATTTATGGTTGCCACAGCAGGTGGGGTATCCTTCGCAAAACTAATGAACCTCTTTCTGAAACCTGAAAACCAGGTGAATCCACTGATAGGTTCGGCGGGAGTTTCCGCTGTACCTGCTGCTGCCCGGGTATCTCAGGTGGAAGGTTTGCGCGCTGATCCGACTAATCATCTTCTTATGCATGCGATGGGACCAAATGTTGCCGGCGTCATCGGAAGTGCAGTGGCTGCAGGTATAATGCTTAGTTTTCTTCTCTGATAAAAATTTTTGGAAGCTTTTGAGAAGATCCCTGCTTCGGCCGGGATCTTTTTTTACCAAAATCCTATCTTTGTGATTAACCAAATCCAAACCAAAGTGAATTTCAAGAAATCTATTGGCACAGCTGGTAATTCCGGAGGGAAAACCAGGTCGGATTGTCAGGTTACCATCGAACCGACGGATTCCGGTGGAATTGTTATTGATCTGATAAGCAAAGTCAAGGTTCTGTATGGGACTGACATAATCAGGCAAATACATGAGATTCTCGATTTTTACCAAATAATAAATGCTCGGGTTTCGGTCGCTGACAGCGGTGCACTTTCATGGGTTATTGCAGCCAGGATTGAAGCCGCAGTTCGTGATCTCTTCGATGTAAAGGAATCCTGGTTGTTACCTTTGCATGCCAATGTTATCAGGCCAACTTCCATGGACAAGCGAAGATTCTCCCGACTCTATTTGCCGGGAAACTCGCCAAGCCTCATGATAAATGCTTATTTGCATAAACCCGATGGTTTGATACTGGATCTGGAAGATTCCGTTGCTCCGGAAAAAAAACCTGAAGCCCGTGTATTGGTCAGAAATGCTTTGCGTTCGCTTGATTTTGGAAATACTGAAAGGATGGTCCGAATCAATCAGCTTCCTGCCGGTCTGGAGGATCTTGATTGGCTAATACCGCACGGTGTAAACCTTGTTCTTCTGCCAAAATGTGAACAGGCCAGCCAGGTTGAAGCGGTCAAGGCAAGAATTGATGAAATCCAAAATCAGAATAACCTCAGCGGCAACGTATGGATCATGCCAATTATAGAAAGTGCTAAAGGAGTAGCTAATGCTGTGCAAATTGCTGCCGCTTCGAAAACTGTGGTTGCCCTTGCTATCGGTCTTGAGGATTTTACTGCCGATTTGGGTGTAAGAAGAACCCAGGAAGGTGGTGAATCATCATATGCACGTTCTGCTTTGGTTATTGCGGCAAAAGCTGCAGGAATACAAGCTATCGACTCGGTTTTTTCTGACGTTGAAGATATGGAGGGTTTGCGTGACAATGTGCAGAGATCCAGGGCTATGGGTTTTGATGGCATGGGTTGTATTCATCCAAGGCAGATTCCGGTAATCCATGAAAATTTTGCTCCTGATGCTGAAGAGATCGAAAAGGCCGGGAAGATTGTAATTGCGTTTAAGGAAGCTCAGGCAAAAGGACTTGGAGTCGTTTCACTGGGATCCAAAATGATCGATCCTCCTGTGGTGAAACGTGCACAGAAAACAATAGATCTGGCCATTGAATTGTCACTGATTGAAAAAAACTGGTACGAAAATCTTTCCATATGACAAAGAAATATGATAAACTGGTGACCAATGCTTTGGGGCGGATTGTTCCGGAGGTTATTAATGGCCAGGTAGCAGTTCCTTTTATGGGTATAGGAAAGTATAAACCTGCCGGCCATCGCTACGGACCTGCAATTTCATCCTGCGCTGATTATCCTGCTGATGGTAACAAACTGGTGGCTTCCCTTCGTGATGCATTGGAATTGTGTGGATTAAAGGATGGAATGACCATTTCTACCCATCATCATTTCAGGGATGGCGATCTAATTGCCAATCAGATATTTGATATCGCTCATGACATGGGAGTGAAAAACCTGGTTTGGGCACCGTCAGCTTCTTTTCCCTGTCATGAATACCTGATCAAATACCTTGAAGACGGGACAATAAACAGGATAGAGGGTAGCATGAACGGACCCCTGGGGAAATTTACTTCCAGAGGAAAAATGGCTGGGTTGGCTGTCCTCCGTTCTCACGGGGGCAGATATCAGGCTATTCAGGATGGTGAATTGAAAGTTGATATTACTGTGATCGGCGCTACCTGCTGCGATCCGTTTGGTAATGCTAACGGATTGAACGGGACGTCTGCAAGCGGTGGACTCGGCTTTGCACTTGCCGACTCCCAATATGCTGGCAAAGTAGTTGTGGTTACGGATAATCTGATCGAGTTTCCTTGTGTCCCATGGCAAATACAAGGTAATTATGTCGATTATACTGTATTGGTTGATAAAGTGGGAATACCCGAAAAAATCGTCTCAGGTACCACGCAGATTACTAAAAGTCCGGACAGGCTGCTTTTAGCAGAAATGACTGCGCGTTTTTGCGAAGTTACCGGCATAATCCGTGAAGGATTCTCTT
The DNA here is from genome assembly GCA_903919065.1 of uncultured Bacteroidota bacterium. Lineage (GTDB taxonomy): Bacteria > Bacteroidota > Bacteroidia > Bacteroidales > UBA12481 > UBA12481. The sequence goes on along the minus strand of CAIXHD010000345.1, from coordinate 101,679 downwards.
TTCAGGCAGGGGCAGGCGGCACCGCACTGGCTGTTGGTGATTTCTTTTATAAGATAATGAAAGAAAAAGGCATTAAAGCCAGATTTGCCAGAGGAGGCAGCAACCTTTACCTGGTTAAAATGCTTGAGGAAGGATATGTTGATTTTATTCTCGATGGACAAACCTTTGATCTTGATGGAGTCAGATCAATGGCTATGAACCCGAACCATTTAATGACAACCCCTTTTACAAGCTATAACTATCATGGCAAAGGGAACTTCTCTGGAATGGTTGACGTTGCAATATTAGGTGCTACTGAAATTGATGTGAACTTTAATGGGAATGTTGTAACACATTCAGACGGATACCTGCTGCATGGTATAGGTGGATGGCAAAATTGTCTGTTTTCTAAAACTGTAATAATCCCGATTCCCCTTTTCAGGGACAGAATTCCGGTTATTGTTGATGAGGTAACCACACTGTGCGGGCCTGGAGAACTCATTGACGTAATAGTGACAGAAAGGGGTATCTGTATAAATCCGCTTCGTACGGACCTGCTTGAAAAGGTGCAGGGTTCCGGACTTCCTGTTGTTACGATCAATCAGCTTAAGGAGGAGGCGGAAAGAATATGTGGTAAACCTGAAAAGCCGAAGTTCCTGAACGAAATTGTGGCAGCCATTAAGTGGGTTGATGGTACTGTCATTGATTCTGTTTGGAAACTGTCAGAATAAAAAGAGATTAAAATAAAAAAGCCGGCATTTGCCGGCTTTTTTATAAGAAGTTGCTGCTATGCCGGGTGAATGGCTTCAACAGGGCAAACATCTGCGCAAGCGCCACAATCGGTGCATTCGTCAGGATTAATTTTGTAAATATCACCTTCAGAGATTGCTTCTACCGGACATTCGTCGATACAGGTCCCACAGGCGGTGCAGTCATCATTAATTATGTATGCCATTTTTAATTTTTTTTATTTTGCGGTACAAAGGTAAAGGAATTTTAAAAATAAACAATCGATAAAGTTTATTGTCTCTTTATAAGGAAAAAAGTTTTCCGAAAAGAAGGATAATCTCCCATTATTTCGGTACTTTGAGACTCTGATTCTACCATCAAAAGATATTTTTATGAGCTTTTTGCAATTTGATAAAACTCAGCTGATTAACCTCGAATACAGTCTTTCGAAAGAAATACTTCTGGCTAACCCGTCAGGGGCTTACGCCAGCTCTACGATAATTGGCTGTAATACAAGAAAATATCACGGACTTCTGGTGGCTCCCATCACTGAGAATGATGGCGGCAGACATGTGATTTTATCGTCACTCGACGAAACTGTTATCCAGCATGATCAGGAGTTTAATCTTGGAATCCATAAGTATCCGGGTGAATATTATCCGAAAGGGCATAAATATGCACGCTGGTTTGAAATGGATCCGGTATGGAAAATGATTTACAGGGTAGGGGGCGTAATGCTGCAAAAGGAAATTCTTCTGGATGAAAAGGAAGCCCGTTTGCTTATCAGGTATACATTGTTGGAGGCCCATAGCCCAACCATATTAAAAATTAAACCATTCCTGGCATTTCGTAGTGTTCATGCACTGAGTTATGCAAATATGAATGTCAATAAACTGGTTCAGGAATGCCGTAATGGCGTGTATCTAAAGCTATATCAGGATTACCCGGGTCTTTACCTGCAAACCTCTAAGGCGTTTGAGTTCATTGCCGCACCGGACTGGTATTCCAAGATTGAATATCTGAAGGAACAGAGGAGGGGGTATCCTTATCAGGAGGACCTTTATGTTCCTGGTTATTTTGAGTGTTCAATAAAGGCCGGTGAGAGTTTTGTTTTATCAGCCGGTTTTGAAGAACAGGCGCCATCAGGCTTGAAAAAACGTCTGCAGAGCCAGATAGATAAGACTCCATTGCGTCATACCTTTGAGGAAGTGCTGGCTCAGACAGCGAAATCTTTTATTATAGATATACATGGTAGGCAGGAAATAGTTTCAGGCTATCACTGGTTTGGATCCTATGGAAGAAATTGCTGGATTGCCCTGCCCGGTTTGACTATTGCGACCGGTCAACCCGAACTTTTTGATAAGTTGGCAAAGTCTCTGGTCAAAAAGTTGAAAAACGGACTTTTCCCCAATCATTCGCCTGACCGCAATAAACCCGTTTATCGAAGTGTGGATGGTTCTCTGTGGATGATTTGGGCACTACAGCAATATGCCGAATACATGAGGGACGATGCACAAATCTGGAAATCATTCGGGCCATCTATAAAACAGGTACTTTCCGCTTATCATGATGGTGTTAACCCCGGAATAAAAATGCAGGATAATGGCTTATTATTTGCTTATCTGCCTAATCAGGCACTGACTTGGATGAGTGCATACCTGGATGGTGCTCCCGTAACTCAGCGTCCCGGTTTACCCGTTGAGGTTAATGCCCTTTGGTATAATTCTGTTTGTTTTGCCTTGCAGTTAGCTACTGCAGCTGGCGATTCTGCATTTGTTAATGAATGGAAAGATTGGCCTTCTATTATCGAAAAGAATTTTAAAGAGACTTTCTGGGGAAGCAAGCAGAATTATCTGGCAGATTATGTTTTTGAAGGTAAAGCCAATTGGGATGTCAGGCCAAATCAGGTTATTGCTGTTGCAATGCCATTTTCTCCGTTGGAGGATGAACAGAAACGCGCAGTTCTTGATATCGTTCAATCAGAACTTTTGACGCCCAAGGGATTGAGAACATTGTCACCCAGGCATGAGGATTATAAAACAAGTTATGAAGGTGATCATGTGACCAGAGACCTGGCCTATCATCAGGGTACTGTGCGTCCGTGGCTATTAGGCCATTTTGCTCAGGCCTGGATTAACCTTTATGGCAAGTCAGGTAAACACTTTATTAATGCCCTGGTCCACAATTTCGAGGAAGATATGTTCGAACATGGTTTGGGAACAATATCTGAAGTATATGACGGAAATCCGCCTCATACTCCCTGCGGGGCAATATCTTCAGCTGCTAGTGTAGCTGAAGCTTTGAGAATCATGTATTTGCTGAAGAAAATATGATACCTATGCGTGTACTAATGTTTGGATGGGAATTTCCTCCACATATCAGCGGAGGATTAGGAACTGCTTGTTACGGAATGACGCGTGGGCTGGCTTTCTGTGGAGTTGAAGTGATTTTTGTGGTACCAAAATCATACGGTGATGAAGATCAGTCCTCTGTTAAACTAGTTGGTGCCTCCCAAGTTCCGATTAAGAGACGGACCTATTCATTTAGCCAGGAAAAGCAGGTAGGTTCGAAATCTGTTAGCACCAGCCATGCTCTTGAAATGACTTATATCGAGGTTGGTTCAAAACTCCTGCCTTACCTCTCTCCCGAAGAGTTTCAAAAGTATTCGCACGAACACCTGCAGCGAAATGAAGTTTCAATTCAAGAGTTTGATAACGGGTTTGCCTCCGGAACTTCAGTTCTTACTGAAGAGGTTGGAACACTTGATTTCACTGGGAAATATGGACCTGATCTAATGCAGGAAGTATCAAACTATGCACTGGTTTCATCAGAAATAGCACATGAGCAAACATTTGACATTATACATGCACACGACTGGCTGACCTATCCGGCCGGGATTGCTGCAAAAAGGATGTCGGGCAAACCTCTGGTCGTTCATGTTCACGCTACTGAGTTCGACCGTTCAGGTGAAAATTACAATACAATTGTCTTTGATATCGAAAAAACGGGGATGGAAGAGGCTGACCTGGTTATTACTGTCAGCAACCTGACAAGAAATATCGTTATCAACCGGTATGGAATTAATCCAGATAAGGTAGTAACCGTTTATAATGCTGTTGAGCCGGGAACAGAATCCGGAGCTGAAATATTCGAAAAATCCGTCGATGAAAAAGTGGTAACATTCCTTGGTCGTATTACCTACCAAAAGGGCCCTGAATATTTCATGGAAGCAGCCAATAAGGTTTTAAAACATTCAAATAATGTTCGATTTGTTATGGCTGGCAGCGGCGACCTGCTAAGGAGAATGATCAGGTATGCCGCCAAACTTGGTATAACTGAAAAATTTCATTTTACCGATTTTCTTAAAGGCCGTGATGTCGATAATATGTTTGCTATCAGTGATGTTTATGTAATGCCTTCAGTTTCTGAACCTTTTGGAATTAGTCCGTTGGAAGCAATGCGATCCAATGTTCCAGTAATCATTTCTAAGCAATCTGGTGTTTCAGAAATTCTCAAACATGCTATTAAAGTAGATTTCTGGGATGTCGATGCTATGGCCGATGCAATTTACGGTCTCATCACCTATGAGTCGCTTCCTTTAATGTTTCAGCATTATGGTCGCGATGAGGTCAATAATTTGAGATGGGAAAATGCAGCCCTTATAATTAAAACCCAATATGCCAATCTGTTACCTTCAAGAAATAAATCGTTATGAAAAATATTTGCCTCTATTTTCAGCTTCATCAGCCTTTCAGGCTAAAGCGCTATCGCTTTTTCGACGTTGGTAAGGATCATTATTATTATGACGACTACCTCAATAAATTAATCATGAAAAAGGTAGCTCAAAGGTGTTATATCCCTACTAATGAGTTGCTATATAGTCTTTTGACTGAATTTAATGGGCAATTTAAAGTGACTTTCAGCTTAACTGGCATCCTCCTTGATCAATTTGAATTATATGCTCCGGAAGTCATTGAAAGTTTTAAAAAGCTTGCAGCGACTGGCCATGTAGAGTTCCTGTCTGAAACCTATTCCCATTCTTTGGCTGTTCTTGGAAGCCCGGATGAGTTTAAGCATCAGGTTACTCTTCACAAGGAAAAGATTCAGTCTTTATTTGGTGTTACTCCGTCTGTTTTCAGGAATACCGAACTTGTTTATTCAGATACTATTGGAGAACAGGTTTCTAAAATGGGATATAAGGCAATGCTTGCTGAAGGTGCGAAGCACGTTTTGGGATGGAAAAGTCCTAATTTCTTATATTATAATGTTTTAGATCCAAAACTAAAAGTTCTTCTAAGAAATTATAAGCTGAGTGATGATATCGCTTTCAGATTTTCTAACCATTCCTGGTCGGAGTGGCCCTTAAAGTCTGAGAAATATCTTCATTGGCTGAAAGGATCCCCTGCAAATGAGGATTTCGTGAATTTATTCATGGACTATGAAACCTTTGGGGAACATCAGCCAGTTGAATCAGGAATTCATCAATTTCTGGAAAATTTGGTGCGTTTAATCATCAAGGATCCTGAAACAGGATTTACTCTGCCTTCTGAAATAGTTGAGTCGCACCAGTCAGTCGGGCCATTATCAGTGCCTTATCCCAGCTCATGGGCCGATGAAGAAAGGGATGTATCTGCCTGGCTTGGGAATGAAATGCAAAAAGAAGCTTTCAATAAGCTGAATTCCGTGCGACACCTGGTACTGCAGGCCAATGATCCTGAACTTTCCAAAGATTGGGGCTATTTGCAGGCAAGTGACCATTTATACTATATGTCGACAAAATTCTTTGCTGATCAGGCTGTCCATAATTACTTTAATCCCTACAACAGCCCCTACGATGCTTTTATCAACTTCATGAATATCGTTTCCGATTTTATTATCCGACTGGAGAAAAAAACAAAGAGGGTAGTCTACAAAGGAATTCCAATCGAGGAGCTTTCCGGAGAACCTCTGAATGATGCAATTGAGGATTATGAAGGGATTTTAAAGATTTTACGCCAAAAAAGAGGACCTGCAATCAAAATCGCAGACAGTAAGATAGTTAAGTCAGCAGGTGCAAAAGCTACGGTCTCCAAATCAACTAAAAAGAAAAATTTTTAGTTAATTCGCCCTCTAATTTGACTGATCATTATGACTGAAAATGCGACGCAGAACAGTCCGGATATACTGTTTGAGGTAAGTTGGGAAGTGTGCAATATGGTGGGGGGGATTTATACAGTTCTTACCTCAAAATGCCAGGAATCTTTAAGCCGGTTTGGTGAACATTATATTTTTATAGGTCCTGATATATGGCGCGAAGACCACGATAACCCTGAATTTATTGAAGATAATACACTCTTCTTGGGTTGGAAGGAACTTGCTTTTGCCAATGGCCTCAAATTCAGAACCGGCCGATGGAATATCCCCGGTAAACCACTGGTAATCATTATTGATTTTACCTCGCTTATACCCAGGAAGGATGAAATCTTCAGTAAAGCCTGGGAAGATTACCGATTGGATTCAATTTCGGGTGGCTGGGATTATATTGAAGCAGCTCTTTTTGGTTATGCCGCTGGGATGCTTATAAAGAGTTTTTCGGAATATTATCGTTTTAAACAGGTAATTGCCCAATTCCATGAATGGATGACCGGAATGGGAATCCTTTATCTGGAGAAGGAATCTCCATATATCGGCACTGTTTTTACCACTCATGCTACAACCATCGGGCGCTCAATAGCAGGGAACGGTCTGCCCCTTTACGAAAACCTTGCTGAATACAGTGGGGATGAAATGGCTGCGCGTTTAAACGTAATGGCAAAGCATTCACTTGAGAAATTGGCTGCTGTAAATTGTGATCAATTTACTACCGTCAGCGAAATCACAGCAAGCGAGTGTACCCAATTGATTGGCAGAAGACCTGATATTATTACTCCTAACGGCTTCAATCCTAACTTAGTCCCAGATTCACAAGCTCTTAAGATTGAACGGGTCACTGCCAGAAAAGCTATCCGCAAAGTGGCACATGCATTATTCGGATATGAACTTTCTGAGGATTTTCTAGCTGTCGGAACCAGCGGGCGCTATGAATTCAGAAACAAAGGCCTTGATATTTTTATCAGGTCCCTTGCTAAACTCAATGAGGATGAAAGCCTGAAAAAGGAAATCGTAGCTCTGATAATGATTCCGGCAAATAACTATGGTGCCAGGAGAAGTGTTACCCAGCGCTTAAATGGTGAAAATATTGAGCTAAGTGGTAGTAAATATCTTACTCATAACCTGCATGATGCTGATTCTGATTCCATTATTCGCCTTCTCAATGAAACAGGCCTTAATAATGATCAGTCAAAAAAAGTCAAGGTCATGTTTATTCCCTGTTACTTAAATGGACAGGATGAAATATTTAATCTTACTTATTATCAAATACTTCCGGGACTTGATTATACCGTATTCCCTTCCTATTATGAACCATGGGGATATACTCCGCTAGAAAGTATAGCCTTTGGAGTTCCAACGCTCACGACCGATCAGGCTGGATTTGGAAACTGGATGTCTGCATTTGAAACCGAAATGCCAAATCTTCCTGTAGCCGTTGCTCCAAGGAAAAATAAATCTGATGAATCTCTAATTTCATGGATTTCTGATGCCCTTTTGAGCTTCTCACAGCTACCGGCCAATAAGCGGAAAAGTCTTTTCGCATTATCGATAGATTTTTCAAAAAAGGCTCTATGGGAGAATCTGATAAAGAACTATGATCTTGCCTATTCTTATGCTTTATCTGAAGTTGTTTACGAAGATAGGCCAGAACCTGAATTTGCGGAAGAAGCCTATGTTCAGGGCTCAGTCGACCTGCAAAATACCAACGAGCCGGTTTGGAGAAGGGTATTGGTTGAATCCACCTTGCCTGAAAGTTTGGTGGGGTTAGTGGCGATTTCGAAAAATCTCTGGTGGACCTGGAACTATGATGCTGAGAATTTATTCAGATCAATTGATCCTGAGATTTGGGAGCAGGTGGAGCATAATCCAATTACGCTGATGAGAAAGATTCCTTTGGACCGTCTCATCGAACTTGATCATGATATAAGCTTTCATGAATCATACAAGAAAGTATACGCCAGGTTTCAGACATATATGCGCCAGGTGAATGAAAACCCCGGACCCAAGATTGCCTATTTCAGCATGGAATTCGGATTTCATAGTAGCCTGAAAATTTATTCCGGGGGCTTGGGGATATTGGCGGGTGATTATTTAAAGGAAGCAAGTGATAGAAATGTGCCTCTCGTGGGTATTGGACTCCTTTATAAATTTGGTTATTTCAGGCAGGTTCTCACGCTTAGCGGGGATCAGATATCGGAAGATCTGGAGGAACAGTTTTCCGACCTTCCCGTTGAACCTGTTTTAGATGCTGACGGACATTGGATTCAGATTCCTATTGGTATGCCAGGTCGTTTGATACACGTCAGGCTTTGGAGAGCCATGGTGGGCAGAATAAGTCTCTATTTGCTCGATACTGATTATGATTCCAACCAGCCTGCTGATCGTACAATTACCTACCATCTTTATGGTGGGGATGAGGAGAATCGCTTGAAGCAGGAGATGGTTCTTGGATTGGGTGGAATAAGAATGCTGAGCAAACTCGGCCTTTCACTTGATATTTTTCATTGCAACGAAGGACATGCCGCGTTTATTGGGCTGGAGCGAATTCGAATGCTGATGGATATCAAGAAATTCACCTTTGATGAAACCCTCGAAGTAGTCAGAAGCTCGACCCTCTTTACAACACATACACCCGTTCCTGCCGGCCATGATACTTTTACGGAAGATATGATCAGGGCTTACATGGGACATTATCCGGAGCGTTTTAGTATTTCCTGGGATGATTTTATTGGATTGGGAAAGATTGAAAAAAACAACCAATTCGAGCGATTCTCAATGTCTCACCTTGCTGCAAGACTCTCTCAGGAAATTAATGCAGTGAGTAAACTTCATGGTGAAGTAACGCGGAAAATGTTTGAGAACGTTTGGAAGGGTTATTACGCAGATGAATTGCCAATTGGATTTGTTACAAATGGTGTCCACTATCAGACCTGGGCAGCTGAAGCCTGGCAGAAACTTTATTTAGAAACTTTTGGTGAGGAGTTTCTGGAAAACCAATCTTCAACAAAATACTGGGAAAAGATCTATTCGGTTTCTGATGAAAAGATTTGGAGCTTGAGACAAAGCCTCCGTAAATCACTAATCGATTATATCAGGCAGAGATTGGAGAAAGTTTCTATAAAGAGGCATGAACCCCCAAAGCAGATTATCGAAATCCGCCATAAGTTGAATGAACGAACCCTGACCATTGGGTTTGCCAGACGTTTTGCTACCTATAAGCGTGCTCATTTGCTGTTTAGCGATCTCGACCGTCTCAAAAATATCGTCAATAATACGGATCGTCCGGTTCAATTTATATTTGCCGGAAAGGCGCATCCAAGAGATAAGGCAGGCCAGGACCTCATTAAATATATTGTGGATATATCCCGTCGTCCTGAATTCAGGGGCAGGATCGTATTTCTTGAGAACTATGATATGACTGTGGCCAGAAAATTGGTGCAGGGTGTCGATATCTGGTTAAATACTCCGACACGTCCGCTGGAAGCTTCTGGCACAAGCGGTATGAAGGCAGTTATGAATGGAGTTATGAATTTCAGTGTTCTCGATGGATGGTGGTGTGAAGGATATCGCCCGGGTGCAGGTTGGGCGCTTCAACAGGAAAGGGTTTATGAAGATCAGAATTTCCAGGATGAACTCGACGCAGCCACAATTTATAACCTCCTTGAAGAAGAAATCGTTCCGCTTTTTTATCAGGTTGATGAGAAAGGTATTCCGGTCGAATGGATTAAGCATATCAAGAATACTATTGCTCAGATAGCTCCAATGTTTACAACACGCAGAATGATAGATGATTATTATGATCGATTCTATCGAATTCTGGGTAACCGATCGAGCGATATGAGGGCAAATAATTATCATTTGGCCAGAGAGATAACCAGGTGGAAGAAAAAAGTTGCCAGAATTTGGGAAAAAATTGAAGTCACAGAAGTGACATACTCAAACGACCTTTCAAAACCACTCAGAATGGGTGGTGGATATACCGCTGAGGTAATTTTGAAACTGAATGGTTTAACTCAGGATGATATCGGGGTTGAATTGGTTATGGTTGAGGTATTGCCAAATGGAAAAATGAAGTTCGTTTCAAAGGAGGAATTCTCAAATGTTGAGAAGCTTAATGGACATACAAGATATCAGTTATGCACCTTCCCAACCCAGACCGGTGTATTTAATTATGGAATACGTTTATTTCCAAAAAGCCAGCTTTTGCCTCACAGACAGGATTTTAGCTTTGTTAAATGGATTTAGATTATGTGAGGGAAATTATGGCATAACCTGCGTGGTTTAGCAGTACTTTCAAGCCTACTGTTACGATCTGACTTAATAATTGAACCTCCTTCAGTGATCTTTGAGGTTCAATGGATTCGATAGTGATCCTCAATCTGTTCTCAAAACCGATGGTCTGGAGTGCATGTTCAGGGATCTTTATTTTGGTTTCTCCAATGGATTTGTCAAAGCAGGCGACAACAAGGAAAACCTTATCGTCCTCCGAGCCCCCGTATCTAAGGAAAGCGAAAATCTTATCCCTTTGAGGAATATCTGCGTTAACCCACATCAGATCATAAAGAAGGCCATTCGAAAAAACAGGATATTTGTATACCAGGTGAAATAGATCAGCATAAGTCTTTCTCAGCAATTGCTGGTCTTCGGATAAATTAGCCCCATCGCATTTACCATGGTTATACCATTTCCTCAACTCCGGAATTGCTGCATAATCAAAAATTGTTGTCCGGCCATCATCACCGCTGAATCCTGAAGGTCCGATGGCCGGTTCTCCCACCTCCTGACCAGAATAAATCAATACCGGTCCCTGATTCAATAAAGTTGAGATGGCAAGGCCTGGCAACGCTTTCCACGGATCACCGGCAAATTGTTTGGACGCTACCCTTTGTTCATCATGGTTCTCCAGAAACCGTACCATGGTATCATCCATTCCTTCAAGTGATTGCCATACATTGGAAATCCCACTTGTTGACCCTTTTTCTTCAATCACTGATCTTAGTGTATCGTATAAGCCCACTTTATCATATAAGTAATCGAAGAATCCGGTTTCAAGATAATCCCGATATTTTGATGGCTCGTAAAGTTCTGCAATAAAGATAATTGTTGGAAACTCGCCTTTAATCTGGCTTATAGCATATTGCCAGTAGCTAACCGGGACCATCCCGGCCATGTCGCAACGGAACCCATCTATTCCTTTTTCAGCCCAGAAGAGCAAAATCTCAGTCATTTTTATCCAGGTATCCGGCCTTGGATGAAAGTATTCTTGTCTGGTTTGATAATCAATTCCATAGTTCAGTTTGGCCGTTTCATACCAGTCATTAATGTCCGGATCTGCTCTAAAAACATCGTTTCCGGTAGCCTTGGCTGGTATTTCAATGTAACGTTCTGCTGCGGTGCTTTGTAATCCCCTGATAGCAAAAGATTCGCCAGGTAAGTAATAGTAATTATTCGATGGACTGAATGAAAGATTTTTTTGATCAGACTTACCGAGGTCATTGCGATCCTTCGGTAATTGACTGGAATGATAATCGCGTGCCACATGGTTTGGCACAAAGTCAATAATTGCCTTAAGATCATGTTGATGGATCCTGTTAATCAGTTGTTGGAACTCTTCCATCCTGGATGGAATATCTACCGCAAGGTCAGGGTCAACATCATAATAATCATTTATTGCATATGGGGATCCGGCATTCCCCTTAACGATATCCGGATGACTTGCTGGCAACCCAAATTGAGGATAGTGGGATAGGGTGGCGTGCCTTATAATTCCTGTCAGCCAGATATGAGTAATACCGAAAATCTTGAGCTCGCTAAGAACGATATCATTGATATCATTGAATTTTCCGCATCCGTTCTGCTCTCTTGTTCCATTGAAAACTAATTGCTCGCATGAATTGCCGAATAACCGCGGCAGGAGCTGATAAATAATGATCTTCTTTTTCATCGGACTATCGGGCTCTTGGAGTCGGAATCTTCCGCAATGCCAGCCCTACTCTTGAAGGGAGGTAAAGACGGATCTGGAATCCTGAACCGATTTTGCCAAGTGGCTCAGCTGAATAATCAATATTTTCATCAATTCGACCGAATCCCTCAAAATCACGACTGTCAGAGTTCAGTACAATCCTATATTCTGATGGATCTGCCGCTATACCATAATTGGTGAATGATCTCTCAGGATTGAGATTAAATACGAACAGAAAGGGTTCCCTGATAAAAGCCAGTACCTGATCTGTATCATTCGAAAGTACTAATCTTGGCTTTTCCATCACGGAAATCTCTTCCTTGTTCAATAACTTGATCATAGCCTGGTCAAAATGTTCCAGACCAGCATACCGCAGTGATGGATCTTCCGCCAAATGCCATTGCCTTCGGGCATGTTTGTATGTCCAGTTGTTACCCTCGCGAGGAAAATCAATCCACTCAGGATGGCCGAACTCATTACCCATAAAGTTCAGGTAACCACCACCATGGGTAGCAAGAGTCAGAAACCGTATGATCTTGTGCAAAGAGAGTGCCCGGTCAATGATCAGGCTGGGAGTGCTTTTCGACATGTGACTGTACATTTCCTTGTCTGCGAGCCTGAAAATGATGGTCTTATCTCCAACAAGCGCCTGGTCATGTGATTCAGAATAGGAAATGGTTTTTTCATCATGTCTCCGGTTTGTTAACTCATAAAATAACTCCGATACATTCCATTGTTCATCTGCCTTTTCCTTAAGAGTTCTGATCCAAAAATCCGGAACACCCATAGAAAGCCTGTAGTCAAATCCCAAACCTCCATCAGCAATCGGTGAAGCTATTCCTGGCAAGCCGCTCATGTCCTCGGCTATTGTTAACGCAGCAGGATTAAGCTCATGAATAAGTTTGTTTGCAAGAGCGATATAAACCAGGGCATCCTCATCAACACCGTTATTGAAATAGGCGTCATAAGAGGTGAAATCACGTCCAAGACCATGATCATAGTATAGCATGCTCGTCACTCCATCGAAACGGAAACCATCGAAACCATATTCCTCAATCCAATATTTGCAATTCGATAACAAAAAATGAATGGTTTCATTCTTGCCATAATCAAAACAAAGTGAGTCCCATGCCGGATGTTCTCTTCTTTGGTCCGTATGGAAAAGCATGCCCGGAGTTCCATCAAAAAGCCCAGGACCCTCAAGGATATTTTTAACAGCGTGCGAATGAACAATATCCATGATTACTTTAATCCCCGATTTATGTGCATCTGCTATGAGTAATCTTAGGTCGTCGGGGGTTCCGAACCGGCTGGATACTGCGAAGAAGTTGGAAACATGGTAGCCAAAGGAGCCATAATAGGGATGCTCCTGAATAGCCATTAGCTGCAATGTATTGTATCCTAGGCTAATAATGCGAGGTAATATGGTTTTTCTGAATTCATCAAAAGAGCTGACTTTTTCCTCTTCAGATGACATGCCGGTATGAGCCTCATAAATCAGTGCCGCAGACAATTCTGCTTTACTTGCTTTCGGCATAATAATCGGCTGACTTATTATTTTTGGTTCTGGAGGGCTCCAAACCTGGGCATTGAACAGTTTTGTCTTTTCATCTTGTACCACCCGGATAGCATAAAGTGGAATTCTGAAATCAGCACCTCCCGGCCACGATATCCACAATTTATACTCATCAAGATGGTGAAGGTCATCATTCTCAAGAATCAACTCCCATTGGCCGGCTTGCTTTTCGGTAAATTTGTATTTCTGATCTATCTTCCAGCCATTAAATGACCCGGCTAAGAAAATCGATGTGGCATTTGGTGCCCACTCGTGCAAAATCCATCCGCTATCTGTCCTGTGTAATCCGAAATAGTGATGACCATTCGCAAATGCACTTAATGTCTCCCCAGGAGATGTTATTTTGCTGATCTTCCTATTTATACTTTCCATCCTTGCTTCAATCTGATTACGGAATGGCGATAGATAGGAATCGCGTTGGATAATGCCGGGAATACTCATATTATTCAATTCTTTTTAATACTTCAGTGAGGAGTTTCCAGAATTTAACAGTCGTTGGTATGTTAAGTCTCTCATCTGGCGAATGGACTCCTTTTATCGTTGGCCCAAAGGAAATCATGTCCATTTTTGGATATTTTTCCAGAAAAAGTCCGCATTCCAACCCTGCATGAATGGCCTTAACCAGCGGTTTCTGGTTGAAAAGGTCCTGATAAGCTTGCTCGGTGATCTTTAAGACCGGAGAATCCGGATTTGGATTCCAACCAGGGTAACCTGTTGACCTTTCAGTAAATGCGCCGGCAAGTAAAAAAACACTTTCCACCATATTTGACATGTTTTCTTTTGCCGATTCAAGCGAGCTTCTCTGGCTGGTGGTGACTTTAATCCGATCCTCATTAAATTTCACTGCCGCCAGATTGGATGAGGTTTCAACCAGCCCGGGAATGGTTTGGCTCCAGGAATGAACCCCGTGCGGACAAGCATAAAGGGCATTGAGCAGATTGCATTGACAGTCTTCATCAATAACCCATTCTGGCATATCACAATCATTAAACCATAATTCCAGGTCAGGTTCAGTTTTGATGAATTCAAACCGGATTTCTGTTTGATAATTCATGAACGCCTTTAACAGTTCTTCCTTCTTGTTTTCCGGCAATGTAATAATCGATTCTGCCTCTCTGGCGATTGCATTGCGGAGATTACCACCATTAAAATTGTTTATGCGGATTTCAAAATCATCAGCATTTTGCCATAGAAAGCGGCTAAGAATTTTATTCGCATTGCCAAGACCTTTGTGAATATCATCACCGGAATGACCTCCAATTAGTCCCTTAACTCCCAATTTTACAGTTATATGGCCGTCGGGCACAAATTCCTGCAGATAATCAAACCAGGCAGTGAGGTCCATGCCACCTGCGCAGCCAATAAAAAGTTCTCCTTCATCCTCCGAATCGAGGTTCAGCAGTATTTCGCTCTGCATGAAACCAGGCTGCAATCCGAAAGCCCCGTTCAGTCCTGTTTCCTCTGCAACCGTAAACAAACACTCGACCGGACCGTGCACCAGGTCTGTATCATCGAGTACAGCCATCTGAGCTGCAATACCTATTCCATCATCTCCACCGAGCGTGGTGCCTTTGGCTTTAACCCAGTCCCCGTCAATGTAAGCCTGAATAGGATCAGTTAAAAAGTCAAAATCAGTTCCTGCGTTTTTTTCGCATACCATGTCAAGATGACTTTGCAAACAAACTCCGGCAACACTTTCCCTTCCACTTGATGCAGCTTTTCGTATGATGAGGTTTCCTGCCAGGTCCGATTCATAGGCCAGGTTCCTATTGACTGCAAATTGGATCAGAAAATCCCTGATTTGCTTCTCATGGTCGCTTGGCCTCGGGATTTTTAGAACATCGACGAAATGTTTCCAGAGTTGTGCAGGTTCAAGATTCAATAATTCTGACATTTTCTTTGGTTTTCTGTAAAGATATACCTAATCGTTTGCCTTTGATTAAGGAATAAAAAAAAGTATATTTACTTTATTGATAAATAAGAGCAAACAAACTAATAATTAATCGTTTATGACCAGAAGAACCATTGTCGCGATGCCTGGAGACGGTATTGGTGCCGTCGTTTTGGAAGCTGCTGTAAAGGTAATGGAGGCAGCAGGCTTTCAGGCTGATTATGAATTTGCCGATATCGGCTGGGAATTTTGGAAAACGGAAGGGAATCCATTGCCGGATCGTACCATTGAGCTGCTGAAAAAGCACAAAATTGGTCTGTTCGGAGCCATAACCTCCAAACCCAAAGATGCTGCTGCTGCGGAACTTGCAACCGAACTTCAGGGTAAAGGTTTTGTATATGCCAGTCCTATTGTTGGCATGAGGCAACTTTTCGATCTTGATATTTGCATTCGGCCTTGCAAAACTTATCTTGGAAATCCGCTGAACTTTGTGCGTCGCGGAGCTAACGGGGATATCGAGGAACCTTTTGTTGATGTTGTTATCTTCCGGCAAAATACGGAATGTCTCTATAGTGGAGTGGAATGGACGAATCCTCCTGAGCAGGTTTATGAGGCTTTTAAGACTAATAAAGCCTTTTTGAAAAATTTCGGTAACGTTCCTAAGGAGGAGATTTCTATCTCCGCCAGAATCTTCACCCGGAAATATACTGGGCGCATTCTTAAGGCCGCTTTTGAGCATGCGCGGAATAATGGCTATAAATCTGTGACTCTGTGCGAAAAGCCAAATGTTATACGTGAAACAAGCGGAATGATGTATAAAATGGCTCAGGATATGCAAAAGAATGAATACCCTGAAATTGCACTCTGGAATACCAACATTGATGCTCAGATGATGTGGCTGACTAAAAATCCGGAAGATTATGGTGTTATTGTTGCAGGAAATATGTTTGGCGATATTGTTTCCGACGGTTTTGCAGGGTTGATTGGCGGCCTCGGTTTCGCCTGCTCGGCAAATCTTGGTGAGGAGATCGCCGTATTTGAGCCAACCCATGGCTCCGCGCCGAAATACGCTGACTATCCTGTCTCTATCGTCAATCCAATTGCTATGATTGCCAGCGCATGCATGATGCTTCATCATATCGGTGAATCAGCAACTGCGGTGCGTATTGAAAAAGCTATTGCTGAGATAATCGCTGAAGGTAAAGTCAAGACTTATGACATGATGAAAATGACCGGATCACCTGATGTAATTAAGAATGGCGCAGCTTCCACAATGCAAATGGCGGATGCGATAATTGCAAAATTATGAACGCGAAAGTATTAGAATTATGGCCTGAATTACTCTGGATTCAGGATAATGAACTACGTGAAAAAACTTGCAGAACTTGGGAGATCGCCCTGGAGCGAAGTGTTTTGACAGCAGAGGATCTCAATACTATCCCTTTCACCCTTTTAGTGCCAAATTTGACGGTAACTTTTATGGCACATAAAAGGGCTGTGGTGCACATTGCTCGCGATGCCGGCCTCAAATGCATTGAGTTTTTCGGCGATGATCTGCCTGTTAATATGGATGTTCTGATTTCAGGAGCAATACTTGCCGATGTTGGTAAATTACTGGAATATGAACTAAAAGATGGTAAAGCAGTACAGGGAAAGTATGGAGCCTACCTTCGACATCCTTTTTCGGGAGTGGCGCTGGCTGAGGAGTGTCATATCCCACCTGAAGTTTGCCATATCATCGCTGCCCATGCGCACGAGGGTGATCTGGTTAAGCGTACCACTGAAGCTTATCTGGTTCATCATGTTGATTTTATGACATTTTTACCTTTCAAGGACAGATTAAAGTAACCTAAATATTATAAAGGAATGAGACAAGAGACGAACACAATTCGTCTCTTTTTTTATTGGTTTCGTCAAAAAGATTCTGCGACGAATGATGGGATTGAAATATGTCGGAGAAATGTCGTATTTTTCATTAACCCAATTAATTAAAAATAAAATAGGGTGGATGAATGGCCGGTTTGTCAATTAAATATATCACCAATTTGCTGCTTTTTGCATTGCTTCTGGCCAACGCAGCATGTAAAAAGGAGGAGGGGCTCATAATTTCCGGTACCATGACAGATCCAAATCAATCCATTAAAGTGGTTGGGGCAATGGTGGAAGTTTGGACGCAAAGGATCATCTCCGGTGTTTTTGAGGCTAATTTTAGGCTTGCCGGTGAACAAGTTACTGGTGTTGACGGAAAGTTTGAAATCAAACTTGAGTCTGAAAATTATACGGGAATTAAACTGATAATCTCAAAAAGTGGCTACTTCGGATGGGAAAGTTTGCTGAACCTCGAAGATTTTAATAATAATAAGGGCCATAACGCAGAATATCAATTGATACCAAAAGCATGGCTGGTTATTCATATATATAATAAAGAGCCATTTGATTTTGGAGACTATTTCGACATTCGACTTTTGAATCCATATACAAATTGTGAGGAATGCTGCAAGGGGAATGATTATGAGTTTATTGGCATGGATATAAATCAAACGATCGAGTGCATATCAGCGGGTCACCAGGATTTGATTTTTCAATGGTCCAAGCGTAAAAACAAGGAACAGGTAGTCAAAACGGAATCTATCTTCGTTAAGGCTTTAGATACAACCAGAATTGAGCTTATCTATTAAATATCAGACTCAATGAATGAAAGCACCTGGCCTTTAGTTTCTATCATCACGATCAACTTTAATCAATCTGCAGTGACAGCGGCTTTGCTGCATTCACTAAAGAATATCACATACCCAAATTGTGAAGTTATTGTGGTGGATAATGCATCTGAAAATGACCCGGTTGATTCATTGATTCCTCTGTTTCCTGATGTGGTCTTTCTGAAGAGCACAACAAACCTGGGATTTGCCGGGGGAAACAATTTGGGTGTAAAAGCAGCCAAGGGCGATTATTTACTCTTCCTGAATAATGATACCGAGGTTGATCCAAGATTCCTTGAGCCCCTTGTGACACGCCTTCAGTCCGATACCCGGATTGGTATGGTAAGCCCTAAAATAAGATTTCACCATACCCCCGATACTATTCAATATGCCGGATACACACCGTTGAACCAGATTACACTCCGCCAGCATCTGATCGGCTATAGGGAAAAGGACACCGGTCAATATGATATCAGCCGACCTACCTTCTCAATCCATGGTGCTGCAATGATGGTGCCGAGAAGTGTAATTCTGGAAGTTGGTCTGATGGCTGAAATCTATTTTCTCTATTATGAGGAGCATGACTGGGCCGAGCGCGTTAAAAATGCAGGCTACTCGGTATTTTATGAGGCAGCCTCGCTGGTTATGCACAAAGAGTCAATTTCGACAGGTATTGACAGTCCCTTGAAAGTGTTTTACATTAATCGAAACCGTCTTGTTTTTGCCAGGAGGAACTGTAAGGGATTTCGTAAAGCTTTGGCAGTATTGTATTTATCGTTAATCGCATTTCCAAAAGCAGTGCTGTCCTATTTGATAAAAGGAAAATTCGATTTGGCAAAATGCGTTTGGAGAGCTTATTTTTGGAATTTTCGCAGATTTTCCCTCGACAGTAAAAACCAATATCTGCATTAAACTATGGACCTTATAATTTTTATTGTTAGACTGATCGAACTTTTCGCTTTTACCTATCTTGGTTTGGCTGCCTGCTATATCCTGTTCTTTAGCTTCGCCGGGATATTTCCATATCGGGTAAAAAAGGGGCATAGCCTGTCCATACGAAAAATTGCTGTTCTGATTCCAGGATATAAGGAAGATTCAGTCATTCTCGAAGTGGCAAGGCAAGCCCTCGAACAAGATTATCCATCTGAGTCCTATCAGGTCATCGTGATTGCTGATTCCTTTCAGAAGGAGACGGTTGAAAGTCTTAAATTGTTGCCAATCAGGGTGGTTGAGGTCGTTTTTGATAAGAGTACAAAGACTAAAGCTTTGAATTCAGCCATGGACGCTATTGGTGATGATTTTGATATTGCTTTGATCCTGGATGCTGATAACCTAATGGAAAACGGGTTCCTGAAAAAAATCAACGATGCCTTTGAAAATGGATTTAAGGTTGTCCAGGGGCACAGGCAGGCAAAAAACATGAACAATAATCTTGCACTGCTCGACACAATAAGCGAGGAGATCAATAACCATATCTTCCGCAAGGGACACCGGGTAGTTGGATTATCATCCGCTTTGATTGGTTCCGGAATGGCTTTTGAATATGAGTTTTTTAAAAGGACTATGAAAGAGATAAAGGCCATTGGAGGATTTGATAAAGAACTGGAATTGAATCTTTTGAAAAATGGAGTCCTTATTGAATACCTGGCTGACGCAATTGTGCTGGACGAAAAGGTTCAGAAGGAGGCTGTTTTTGAAAATCAGCGGCGCCGCTGGATTTCTGCTCAGCTAATCTATTTCCGCAGATTTGCCATCGACGGAATCATACAGTTTGTCAGCCGCCTTAATATCGATTATTTCGATAAAGTCTATCAGATGATCCTGCCTCCCCGGATTCTATTGTTAGGATTACTTACCATTATTATGATCGGATCAGGAGTTTTTTCAATGATTAATTCTCACTTTGCTTGGGAAACCTTTGCTTTCAGTTTTATAAACTGGCTCGTGATCTGGTCATTTACAGTGGTTGCTCTTCTATTATCGATCCCCCGAAAACTTTATAGTTTACGAACCTTAGCCGCATTGCTGTCCTTACCGCGTGGATTTCTACTTATGCTCAGATCATTATTCAGGGTAAAGAACGCTAACAAAAGCTTTATTCATACCAGCCACGGAATCGATCCTTAAAAATCAGGACATTGAAAAAATAACCACATGAGAATTGGAATCGAAGCTCAGAGATTGTTCCGCAATAAGAAGCATGGAATGGATGTTGTTGTTCTTGAACTGATCAGGAATCTTCAGAACATTGACAAGGTCAATGATTACTTCATTTTTGTAAAACCCGATGAAGATCGCTGCATAGAAGAAACATTCAACTTTAAAATTGTTGAAGTTAATGCCGGACCTTATCCGATATGGGAGCAAATCGCTCTTCCAAAAGCAGTTCGAAGGATGCATTGCGACTTGCTTCATTGCACGAGCAATACCGCACCCGAAATGCCGGGACTTCCTTTGGTTCTCACCCTGCATGACATCATATACATGGAAGGAAGCTTGTTGTCCCTTATTAGTAGCAAAGGAACCTCTTATCAACGTTTTGGAAATATCTACAGACGCCATAATGTTCCAATTGTCCTTAAAAAGAGTTCGTGCGTTATAACTGTAAGCGAATTTGAAAAGGAAAGGATCGCGGCCTTCTTTAAAATGGCTCCGGGCAAGCTTCGTGCGGTATATAATGGAGTGAGCGAGCATTTTAAAGTGATTGACGATAAGGAATATCTCGCGATGATCCGCGAAAAATATAAGCTTCCGGAACACTTTTTCTTTTTTCTGGGAAATACCGTTCAGAAGAAAAATACTCCGGGAACTTTAAAAGCCTTTGCCTTGTATCAGAAAAAAACCGGGAATAAGATTCCATTAGTCATGCTCGACTTTGATATGCAGGATCTTGGAATAATATTGAATGAGATAGAGGAACCAGATTTAATGAGCCAGATATTTCTGACTGGTTATGTAAACAATGCGGAACTTCCGGGTATTTATAATCTGGCCGACATTTTCCTTTATCCCTCGTACCGCGAAAGTTTTGGTATTCCGATCCTTGAAGCTCAGAGTTGCGGAATTCCGGTAATTACGTCAAACACTTCTTCCATGCCCGAAGTTGCCGGGGATGGTGCATTGATCATCGATCCATCCAAACCTGAAGAAATTTGTGATGCCATGATCCGGATTATGTCGGACGAAAAGCTGCACGCAGATCTGATCAAAAAAGGAATCGCAAATTCCGCTAAGTTCTCCTGGCTGGAAATGGCTAAAAAGGTTTTAGCAATATATGAGGAAGTAGGGACCGGTACAATATAGAATAATGAAAAATCGCGACATCATAATTATCGGTATTCAGGCCTGGGATATAGAGATCGGCAGTAATTGTAAAAATATTGCTGAAGTTATGTCCCATAATAACAGGGTCTTATATGTTAATACGCCACTTGATAGAAAAACAAGATGGGCGGAACGGACTACACAAAAGGTACAGAAACGGATAAGGGTTTTACGTGGCAAGGAGAATGCAGTTGAAATGATCTCCCCAGGCTTATGGGTACTAAATCCCGCGACTATTCTCGAGTCCATCAACATGATACCGGATGGTAAAGCATTCGATCTGCTGAACAGGATAAATAATAAGCGGTTTGCCCATGAAATTAAAAAAGCTGCCTTGATGTTAGGATTTAAGGATTATATCCTGTTTAATGATAGTAGTATGTTTCTTGGATTCTATCAGAAAGAATTGTTAATGCCTGCTCATTATATTTACTATATGCGGGATAATTTAATGCAAGTTCCATTTTGGAGAAAACATGGGTTGCGGTTGGAACCGGACCTTATCAGTAAAGCCGATGTAATAGTAAATAATTCTTTACTGTTTACAGAATATGGTAAAAAATTCAATGATCATTCATATATGGTTGGGCAGGGTTGTGATATAGATGCCTACAATAATGATATTCATGAATTTGAAATACCTGAAGAGCTTAGGTCCTTGAAAAAGCCAATTATTGGGTATGTAGGGTTTCTTAGTACCCTTAGGCTGAATATCAGGTTAATTGAAGAGTTGGCAAGAGCCCGGGCTGATTGGACGATTGTATTGGTTGGTCCTGAAGATAATGATTTTAAGGCTAGTGTTCTTCATCAATTAGCCAATGTTATATTTACCGGACCCCGAAAGCCGGAAGGCCTTCCTGCCTATATCAATAGTTTTGATATCTGTATCAATCCTCAAATAATCAATGATTTAACAATGGGGAATTATCCGCGGAAGATCGATGAATACCTTTCCATGGGGAAACCGGTTATAGCAAGCACTACGGCTGCGATGGATTATTTCGCTGATCATGTTTATTTGGGAGCAACGGCAGATGATTATATCTCACTCATTGAAAAAGCACTTAAGGAGAACAGCGCCAGCAAAATCCAAAAACGAAAAAGTTTTGCAAGGAGTCATACCTGGGAAAATAATGTGAATGAAATTTTCAAGTCTCTGGAAATGATTAAGAAATGAAGATAAATTCGTTACCGTATGAGTATAATAGATAAAATTAAGGCTGATCCCAAACTTAAGGAATTGGCTTTACGCGCAATGATGCCAAAGAATCAAGCCCGACCGCGTCTTTTGGTTAAGTTGTTTCTGAATCCCTTAAAACACAAAAAGGGGAAAAATGCAAGAATTTGCCGCAACACCCGAATGGATGTTATGCCATTCAATAATTTCATCCTTGGAAACGATTCTACTATTGAAGATTTCTGCACAGTAAATAATGGAGTGGGTGATGTGCTGATCGGAGACCGCACCCGGATTGGGTTGAGCAATGTTATTATTGGCCCTGTAACTATTGGTAATGATGTTATGCTGGCCCAGAATATTGTTCTCTCCGGACTCAATCATGGTTATGAGGATGTGACTAAAGTTCCTCATAAGCAGCCTGTTACCAAAAAGGTAATTATAATAGAGGATGAAGTTTGGGTGGGTGCGAATTCAATTGTGGTTGCCGGTGTAAGGATTGGAAAACATTCAATCATTGCCGGAGGCAGCGTGGTTACCAAGGATGTTCCTGCCTATTCGGTTGTTGCAGGAAATCCGGCAAGAGTGATAAAAAAGTATAATAGCGAATCAGGGCTTTGGGAAAAAGTATGATCGGAGGGGGAATATGATGTTAATCACAATTATCTTCTGGACATTAGTATTCGTAGTTTTCTATGCATATATCGGATACGGAATGCTCCTTTTTATAATTATCAGGCTGCGACGGTTATTTGGACTGGGAAAGCCCTATGATGGTAACCTGGATTATCAGCCGGAAATAACACTTCTTGTTGCTGCTTATAATGAGAAAGATTATGTGATCCGAAAAGTTGAAAATAGCCTGCAACTGGATTATCCACGCGATAAGGTGAAAATGGTTTGGGTAACAGACGGATCTGATGATGGCACCCCTGATATTTTGGCCCGTTTTTCTGATATAACTGTTTTACATCAACCCGAGCGGCGAGGGAAAATTGCAGCTATGAACCGGGCAGTTAAAATGGTGAAAACCCCGATCATTGTTTTTTCTGATGCCAATACAGCACTCGGGAAAGATTCGCTAAGACTTATTGTAGATATGTTCCGGAACCCTAAAGTAGGGTGTGTGTCGGGCGAAAAACGAATTCAGGGGCAGGGCTCTGAAACTGCTGCAGGGGCAGGGGAGGGGATTTATTGGAAGTACGAATCCACCCTTAAAAAGTGGGATGCTGAGTGGTATTCAGTTGTTGGCGCTGCCGGTGAATTGTTTGCAGTCCGAACTGAGCTGTATCAGGATGTTGAACCGGATACTCTTTTAGACGATTTTATAATTTCGCTTCGGATAGCAAT
The DNA here is from genome assembly GCA_903919065.1 of uncultured Bacteroidota bacterium. GTDB lineage: Bacteria > Bacteroidota > Bacteroidia > Bacteroidales > UBA12481 > UBA12481. The sequence goes on along the minus strand of CAIXHD010000345.1, from coordinate 77,862 downwards.
GAAAGGCTATACAATTCAATATAATCCGGAGGCTTTTGCCAGTGAAACAGCTTCAGCTACTGTAAAGGAAGAACTTAAAAGGAAGATAAGAATTTCAGCCGGTGGTATCCAATCCATCGTGCGGCTTCGAGCATTGTTAAATATTTTTAAGTACGGACGATTATCTTTTCAATACATCTCTCACCGGGTTCTCCGATGGTCATTGGCTCCTTTGTCGCTACTTTTCATTTTAATATTGAACGTTATTCTATTCATTAAGGAAATCCAAACCGGCAATCCGGGGTTTTACAGCTTGCTTTTTGCAGGACAGGTTTTCTTCTATTTATGTTCGATCCTGGGCTGGATTTTGGAGAACCGGCACATAAGGGTCAAAGTCCTTTTTGTACCCTATTATTTCTTTATCATGAACTATTCGGTTTACCTTGGTTTTTACAGGTATATCAGGAAGAAGCAATCCGTTAATTGGGAGCGGGCAAAGAGAGCTTGATCGCCGGTAAGAAATAAATGTTGTAATTTTGTGTTTGGAACCAAAATTATCAGAACATGAATCTAAAAGTTTGGCTCCTTCTGGCGTTATTCTTGCTGGGGGGAGTAGCATTGGATGCTCAAAATGCTGATAACAAATGGGGCGTTGGTGCTAGTTTGGGAATACGGGAGTATAATGGTGATTTTACTAATCAATTTTACTCCTTTAAACAAAATTTTGGCGGAGGAGCAAGCGTAGCCAGGTATCTTAACCCATCATTTGACTTAATGGGACATTTCTTTTATGGCCAGTCAGATGCGAGTGACAATGGAAGGTTGGGTCAGCCAACCTGGTTGAATTTTAAGGCTGATATGTATAATTTAAACCTTCTGTTTAAGTACAAGATTAATAACGGTTATCTACTTAAGGAAGCCTCCTTTTTAGCCCCGTATATTCTTGGCGGGATCGGAGGCAACCTCGCCAAAACTTCGGGTTCAGGATACAGTGGTGCTTTTAACGAGTCTTATCTGAATCCAAATATTTATGGGGGATTGGGATTGAATGTCAGAATAAGCAGTACAATAGGCCTCCATGTTCAAAGCAGCCTGATGACCCCACTTAACGACAAAATCGACGGCTGGTATCCAGATATTGCTCAAAACAAGGGCCCGGATTTGTTTCTGGAGAATTCGGTTGGTATAGTAATTTCTCTGGGCAGGCCTGTGAAGAAGGATGCTGATGGCGATGGTGTGCTTGATAAATTTGATAAATGCCCGGATACGCCGGCAGGCGTGCCGGTTGATGCAAATGGTTGTCCTCTGGATAATGATAAGGACGGTGTTCTTGATTATCAGGATGATTGCCCCACTATGGCTGGTCCGAAGGAATTCAATGGCTGTCCGGATACCGATAAGGATGGCATTCCGGATAAAATTGACGAGTGCCCGGAGGTGTTTGGATTGGCAGCTTTTAGCGGTTGCCCGGACACTGACGGGGATGGAGTTACTGATGAGGCTGACCGCTGTCCTAATACTCCAAATGGGTATAAGGTTGATCGCTTCGGTTGTCCGGTTGATAATGACCGGGATGGTATACCAGACAGTGAGGACATTTGTCCGGATAAGCCTGGTGTTGCTGAACTTAAAGGCTGTCCATTTACTATCGGATATATTGTCGGCAAATACAACATTTCGATGAAACCGATCTATTTCGACTTTGATTCCTTTACCCTGAAACCAGATGGAATAGATGCCTTGGAGAGAATTGCCAACGCGTTACATAACCATAAAGATTACGGTGTTCAGTTTGATGGGCATTCGGATTATATTGGCACAGAAAAATTTAATCTGGATCTTTCCGAAAAGCGTGCGAATTCTGCAAAATGGTATCTGATCAAAAAAGGAATCAATGATTTGCAGATACGGTTGCAGTATTTTGGCGAAACAAAGCCGGCTTTCGACAACAAGACAAAAGAAGGGCGAAGTTTGAACCGAAGGGTTGAATACAGCCTTTTTGAATTGGGTAAGAAATAAGTGATGAAACAAAGAACCCCGCTTTTAGCGGGGTTTCTTGTTTTATCGGTAATTAACCTGGCAAATCTTACGATAATTGAACCCGTAGTAAATCACTTCAAAAGGATCTGAAACAGTCATTACTATTTTTTCAACGATACCCAGATGGCGATTACGAAGCATCTGTTTCTTTAATTGATAGATGCCTTCGCCAAGGAGACTGCCGAGGATTGGAGTCATTACCATATCATTGATGCTTGGCTGTTGGGTTGCCCCGGCAATGAAATATTCATAAATAGCGGAATTTAAAGCAGCTCCTGCAAAGGCCTCAGCCCAATGAGCTCTTTTATTCCTGTATGCGAGGTAAGAAAAAGAGCCCATAATTGGATGAACAACATAATTCCATGAAAATGTATCGCTATCCCATACCGGGGGTAAAGTAAAGGTGCGTTTATACATTCGCAATGTATAAATGTTACTAAGGTTCCCAAGTTCACCATCCCTGATGTACAAGCCTAAATGCCCGGCAGCTGAGGCAGGCCAAAGAATGGCCTGACTGTAAGCAACCCGTTTAAAAACAGAATTGGTTTTATGAAACCAGATTCCATGCGGTTGCTGGGATAATGATGAATATAAGGTGTCATTAACCTGAGCTTCAGCTGGTATCGCGTGAATACCGGATAATGAAATGACCAGAAGAATAAGCAGCGTTGTTCTTGCTTTCATCTTTCGCCAAAACATTAACGGATTACATCCCTTCAATCGTTTCTCTGATGATTCCGGCTGCTTCCATGATCTGGCTTTCATTAATAACGAGCGGAGGTGCAAACCGGATGATATGATCATGAGTCGGTTTGGCCAGTAATCCGTTTTCTTTTAAAGCAATACATACATCCCATGCGGTTTGTTCACCTTTTGGCCGAATCACCGCAGCATTCAGCAATCCTTTGCCGCGAACTAATTCAATCCGGTCGGATTTAATCTTTAATAGTTCAGAACGGAATATTTTCCCAAGATTTTCAGCGTTTTCAGCCAATTTCTCGTCGCGGATAACCTCTAAAGCTGCAATTGCCACTTTAGCAGCAATTGGGTTTCCTCCAAATGTTGAACCATGTTCACCGGGCTTGATGCATAACATAATGTCATTATCAGCCAATACCGCAGAAATTGGATACACTCCGCCTGATAATGCTTTTCCAAGAATCAGGATATCCGGTCTTACTTTTTCATGGTCGCAAGCAAGCAGTTTCCCTGTACGCGCAATTCCGGTTTGAACCTCATCTGCTATGAAAAGCACATTTTTCTCTTTACAAAGTTTATATGCTGTAGATAGGTAACCCTCATCTGGAACATAAACACCTGCTTCACCCTGAATAGGTTCTACAAGGAATCCGGCTACATTAGGGTCTTGTAAAGCGGCTTCCAGGGCAGGAATGTCGTTATATGGAATCTTGATAAATCCTGGAGTGAATGGCCCGAATCCACCATAGGAATCCGGATCAGTCGACATCGAAATGATGGAAATGGTTCTTCCATGGAAGTTCCCATCGCAAACAATAATTTTTGCCTGATTCTCAGCAATTCCTTTTTTTGTATAAGCCCATTTTCTGCAAAGCTTAAGGGCGGTTTCATCCCCCTCAGCACCAGAGTTCATAGGCAGTACTTTTTCATAACCGAAGTACTTTGTTACAAACTCTTCATATTCACCTAACGTGGAATTGTAAAATGCCCGTGAAGTCAGGGTTAACTTTGAGGCTTGCTGAACCAGCGCTCCAATGATTTTAGGATGACAATGTCCTTGATTAACAGCAGAGTATGCCGATAGAAAATCAAAATATTTCTTCCCTTCAACGTCCCAGACAAAAACACCTTCGCCTCGGTCTAATACAACCGGCAGCGGATGATAATTGTGTGCTCCGTATAAATCTTCACGGTTAATGTAATCTATCGGCTTCATAATTCTTATGTTTTAAAATAATTATACAAAGGAATCACTTTTTAACATTCATAACAAATGACTCGGCAATTAAAGCCATTAAAGCCATGATTAGAAAGTAATACCAAATTTTTTTTGAGGCAATTTCACTGACCAGCCCTTTTGAATTTTTACCTGATAGTGAATTATTATTCATGGAAATATTCCATCCCGCTTCTTTAAAACGTCTTTGCAGAACCGAATCGGGAAGAAAAATCAGACTTGATTCGGCTCGAGACGTATTAAAAGCAATTTTTGACAGGGTATCAGCGCCGGATACTGCACTATAAAATCCTGATGAAGGCAGTCTGCCTGGAAAAAGAATGGTTTCTGATCCATTCCCCGGATGTTGGACTGGACTGGTCTCAAAGTTTGAGTTGTTGTTTTTGAGTCGAATAACATTGCCGGGATTTTTGTAAATGCTAACGGCAAGCGGTTGATTGGTTCCATTTACCTGGTAAAGAGCAGAATTGTGCTTGCTCATAGTTGCTATTCGATAACATAACGGAATAAAAAGCGGATGAAACATGAAATCAGTTACTTTTTCATCAAGTGGAAATCCGGACAAAACCATCGACCCGAGGCCTATTCTGAATTGCCCCAGCAGAATGTCTCCGGATACTGAATTTAAGACCTGAGTCAGATCTGGAGTTAGGGATATAATCCTTAAAGATTGATTGAAATAGGGCAGCCGCAGACGTTTGTCAACATTAACAACAACTCCTTGCAGCCAGAGATTTTGTTCCTGGGCAATCTTGGATTCGATGCGGTAATTAAGGAGGTTTTGAAATTGAGGCACACCGGTCGATCTTAAAAAATCGTTATAACCAGCCAACTGCCCTGATAATTCGGGAAGGAACCATACTGTACCGCCATTATCCATGTAATCTCTGATTTTTGACCCCAAACGACTATCAATATTCTTAACTCCGGCAATAATTACCAGATTGTAATCTCTGAAATCTGATCTGGGAAATGCTTCCTGACTGAAGCTTTCATACCTGAAATATGGATCATCGCTGAAAACGTTCCTTATGAATGGATTTTCAATTCCACCATGCATGAGCAAAACACGGATATCGGATTCAATTTTAAAACTGAATAATAATTCATTGTCGAAAACTACCGGAAAATCAGAAATCTGAACCAATCCTGCTTGCCATCCCCTCGTATTGGGATGAAAGCTTAAATTAACTTCTGTGACGCTCCTTGCCGGTAGTTTTACAGATGTTTCATTCCTTAGTGTGTCATTGATAACCAGCCTGACCGGAAAATCATCATACTCCTGGTCCGATCGGTTATTGATCCTGGCGGTTATAATATTATTCTCACCAAGAAGAGTTAACGGGTTATCCAGCCAACAACTGTCAACACTGATATTTGATCCTGACAATGGTTTAAGGGGGATTGGAAATATGGTCTCTCCACTGCTGATGGACGTCAGGGGTTTTGTAAACAATGATTCCTGAAAATCTGAGATCAGAATAACTGCAGAAATTTTCGTGTCTCTGTTCTGACTGACCTGATTGAAGAATAGAAGGATGTCATCCATCGGCAACTGAACATCCGAAAGTTGAATTCCATCTATTAATGAAAGCGTCAGTTCCTTGTCAGTCAACCCCGGAATATCAGGGGTGGTTCCGTTGAAAAGAAGCTGAAATTTACTGTCTGGAGGAAATTCCCTGACAATTTCTTTTGCTCTGACCTTTGCCTGTGCCAATAATGATTCTCCTTGTCCTGCTAATTCCATACTTTGGGAATTATCAATGAACAAGCCGGTAATTGACATTGTTGTTGTGCTGCTGTCCTTTTTTGACGGAATCACCGGTTGGGCGAATGCAATAATCAGGCAGGCCATAACCAGGAGGCGAAGCAGCAGCAAAAGTAAATCTGTCAAATTATTTCTCTTGCGGTATGTACTTTTCACCTCCTCGATAAATCGCAAGGAGCTAAAATATTGTGTTTTAGATTTTCTGAAATTTAGGAAATGGATGAGAATTGGAATAACCAGCAGAAATAATCCATATAGGAACAATGGCTGCTGAAAAACCATACCTTAAAAATTTGCCTGAAGTTTAACGTTGAACCGTCTGCCGGTCAGATAATTTGGCACTGCATATTGGCGGTTGCTGATATCAGTTATCCAGATATGAGAAATCGTGTTGTTGATGTCTAGCAGATTGAAAATCTCCAGACTCAACCACAAGGATTTGAAGTTTTTAAGGTACTTGTTAGTGGACCTGTTATTCCCGTCGATCAGGATTTTTGAGAATCCTATATCAACCCGGCGGTAGGCAGGGATTCTTAATGCGGATTTAAGAGCCTGGTTGCCGGGAGGGCCAAAAGGTAATCCCGTTCCGAAAAACAAGTTGAGATGCGCCTTGTAGGAGGTGCTTTTTGGTAAATAATCCTGGAAGAAAATGCTAACATTAACCCGTTGATCCGTTGGCCGGGCAATAAACCCAATTGTATCTCCGACTATGTCTTCCTGTGTCTGCATGACCGAAATATTTGCCCATGAATCGATTCCAGGTACGAATTCACCATTAATTTTCATGTCTAATCCAGCTGCATAACCCTTGGCTGAATTGGCTCCATAATACCTGATTCTTACATTGTCGACTTCATAGGGAACAAGATCCCAAAGGTACTTGTAATAAACCTCATTGGTAAATTTGAACATTCTTCCCCAGGCAAGGAAATAATAGTCTGTTCCACCAACAAAATGCAATGATTTTTGAGCCTTTACATCAGTATGAATCTTACCATCCAAATCCTGAAACTCCTTGAAAAAGGCAGGCTGATGATAGGTGCCTGCAGAGAACCTGAGTTGTAGATCCTTGATACTCGCCGGTAGATAGGAAATGCTGACCCTCGGACTTATTAAGAATTCCTTATTTATATCCGTATAAGTAGTTCTGATCCCGCCATTTAAAACAAGCTTGCCTTTGCGTAGCATCTTTTCATAGGAATCGCGCAGGTAACCATTCACCTGGTCAGTGCTTAATGTCGCATTTGAGAAGTGTGTTGAGCGAAGGTTTACAACAGAATCGGAATAGGGTAGAGAGTAACCTGCAGAATCAAGCATGATCCATTCCTGAATATCATCGGAGAATCCGCTATGCTGAAACCTTGCTCCCCACTGCAACCAATGCGCATCTGTCTTGTAACTGCCTTTGTAATCAAAGCTGAATACATTGGCATTTAATACGTTGCGTGCATGATCCAGAAACGTGCCAACACCAAGATTTAAAATACTGTCAGCGTAACTATCTGAATTCAAACGCTTGTCCAATTCATTGAGTGCATATTGTCCCTGTATGTCAAATGATTCAGCTTCCTGAGTCCTGAATCCCGAAGCAATCCATTTCATTTCAAGCCGATCGGTCGGCATATATGTTGCCGTGGCAGCACCCATATAAGTGGTAAATGCATCCCTTTCCTTACCGTCAAAATATATTTTTAATTGCAGCGCCTCATGGACTGTGCCAAAAGAGGTTAATCGGTCCACGGGTTCAAAGTCATATTGGTTGTTGGCAATATTTCCCAAAAAACTTAATTCCCATTTAGGAGAAACATTATAGGTCATATAGGTCTGAATATCAGCAAATTTAGGATTATAATCCCCCTTGGTTTCCAAGGTGTTAAGCAGATATTTACTCGATTTGTACCGTATTCCCGTAATATAAGAGAATCGCTTCTTTGCAGTTGTTCCTTCAAAATGCAGGGTGCCACCCATAAGGCTCATGGAGGCAGAACCGGCAAAATCATTTGGTTTTCGGTATTTAATATCAAGTACCGATGATAATTTATCACCATATCTGGCGTCGAACCCTCCGGCAGAGAACAAAACAGATCCAACCAAATCAGGATTAATGAAACTAAGGCCTTCCTGTTGTCCGGATCTTATTAAGAATGGCCGATAAATTTCAATATCGTTTACATAGACTAAATTCTCATCAAAATTTCCACCGCGAACTGAATATTGAGATGAAAGTTCATTGGTTGAAGATACTCCGGACATTTTTTTGATCAGTCCTTCAAAATTCCCTGATGGATCAGGTAAGCTGAAAATCAGTTTTGGATCAATCCTCACAAGGTTTGCACCAGGGTCACGATCAGGCCTTATAATAGCCTCACTTAAAACTTTGGTTGACTTCTGGTGGACTATATCATATTGAATGCGATCAGCATTTGCATAATCTGACGATTTAATGACAAGCTCTTTATTTTCAAATCCGATTTTCGTTATCACCAGAATATACTCGGATTGCTTATTCAGCTGAATCTGGTAATAGCCGGATTTTGATGAGATGGTTTTGGAATTGGTGGATTTTACCGAAATATTAGCCTCATCCACAGCAGCCTTATTTTCATCACGAATGTAACCTGATATTGTCACCAGGTTTTGACCTTGCAGCATAAAGCCTGAAAATAGGGTTATGATCCAGGTCAGGAGAAAACGATATCGAAATTTATTGTTGTTCAAGAAGTTACTTCTTTTTAAAATCACCGTTTTTTAAAGCTTTAAAGAACTGGGCCCATGCAAGAGGGTTTGTAATATTAACAGGAGGTAATTGTCCCGCCCAGTATAAACGGTCATTGTATACTTTCATTGTATTCCGGAATGCCATAGTTGGGGAGGGTGGGGCATTGATCAGCAAAGCCTTCAGGTCCATCATGGCAAGGTTCTTTTCGGCACGATCGAGTTCAGTAACCGGCAGTTTATAGGTCAGAACAGCCTGTTTAAATCGCTCATAACTTCCTTGCCAGGCTCTGATGACAGATTCCCTTATTTGAATGGTATCTTGCTCCATGATAATGGGTATATATGGATACCTGATTGGAAAGGTGTCTCTCACAATTAGTTTGAAATATTTAAATCCAACAGCCCTGAAAAGAATGGTGTCATTAACCTCTGCAGGAAAGGTATAATTCCCTTTAAGATCACTGGCGGTGGCTAACTTTTTGTTAACCATTATTATATGAACATATGGAACCGGCTGAAGACTATCTGTAAGAGTTCTTCCGGTAAGATGAATGATATTTGTCTTTTCTTCAGTCTGGGTATGGGCTTGCTGTCCTGATCCTAAGAGCAGGGTTACCAAAAAGAATGTGACCGATTTTAATAAATTTTTCACGAGGCAAATATACCTTAAAACGAGTGCCGTCAAACAAAATTATGGTACTTTTGCAATGGGGCAGCAAATGATTAGCTGCCTTTTTGGTTTAAATCAAATATAATGCAACAACTCGTTTTACTGGGTGCCGAAGCGATTGCTCAGGGCGCACTTGATGCAGGGATTTCCGGGGTTTATGCATACCCAGGTACCCCATCAACGGAAATAACTGAATTCATTCAACGGAGCCGGATTTCATCAGAGAAGGGTATTCACAGTCAATGGTCTTCAAATGAAAAAACGGCCATGGAATCTGCCCTAGGCATGTCATATGCAGGAAAGCGTGCTTTGGTTTGTATGAAGCATGTTGGATTGAATGTGGCAGCCGATGGATTTATGAATGCATCCATTACTGGTACCGGTGGTGGCTTAATAGTGGCCGTTGCTGATGATCCTTCAATGCATTCGTCTCAAAATGAACAGGATTCCAGGTATTATGCCGAGTTTGCTCTGCTGCCGGTTTTCGAACCAACCACCCAGCAGGAAGCTTACGATATGGTCTTTACTGCTTTTGAAATGTCTGAGAAATTTCAACTTCCGGTAATGCTGCGGATTACTACCAGGCTCGCCCATTCAAGGGCCGCGGTTGTGACAAGGAGCAGCCTTGATCAGAATGAGCTGAAATTGCCGGCAGATCCGCGGCAATTTGTTCTTTTGCCGGCTTTGGCAAGAAAGCGCTATAAGAGATTACTCTCCTTGCAACCTGAATTAATCAGCACATCTGAAAATTCAGAATTCAATCAGCTGAGTTCAGGAACTGACCATTCCATGGGCATAATTGCCTGTGGAATTGCTTATAATTATGTTCTTGAAAATTATCCATCAGGAATTCCTTTTCCAGTGCTGAAAATCAGCCAATATCCTGTTCCTGTTGATAAAATCCGAGAATTGTCCGGCACCTGCAAGAGTATTCTTGTCCTCGAAGAGGGTTATCCTTTAGTTGAAAACGGGTTGAGGGGCATTCTGAATAACAATGTGATACCTGTTCATGGCCGATTGGATGGAGCTGTCCCCCGGGATGGGGAATTAACACCAGATATAGTGGCAAAGGCTCTTGGCCTGGAAACCAAATCCGGACCGGGCGTACCAGCATTCCTGGCTAACCGTCCGCCGTCACTTTGCAAAGGTTGCGGACATATTGATACATATAATGCTCTTTTAGAGGCACTAAAACCTATAGGAGGCGGTCGTACCTTCTCCGATATCGGATGTTATACTTTAGGTGCCCTGGCCCCTTTTGAGGCCATTAACTCCTGTGTTGATATGGGTGCCTCTATAACCATGGCTAAAGGAGCAGCGGATGCCGGTCTCATACCCTCCGTTGCGGTGATAGGAGATTCAACTTTCACTCATTCAGGGATGACAGGACTGCTGGATGCAGTGAATGAAAATACCCCCATCACGGTAATAATATCAGATAATGAAACAACCGGAATGACTGGAGGACAAACATCTTCTGCTTTTGGCCGTCTCGAAAGTATTTGCCTGGGGTTAGGGGTTCCTGCAGAACACCTGCGGGTGATTACTCCGCTTAAAAAGAATCATGAGGCGAATGTCATGGTCATGTCTGAAGAGCTGAACTATAACGGTATTTCTGTGATAATCAGCAGGCGTGAGTGTATTCAGACTGCCATCAAGCATAAAAAAATGTCCAAATCCTAAAAAAACCTTCAGATGAAGACAGATATTATTCTTGCAGGTGTTGGCGGCCAGGGAATCCTGACCATTGCTGCCGCAATTGGATTTGCCTCTCTGTATGAAAACAAGTATGTTAAGCAATCAGAGGTTCATGGCATGAGTCAGCGTGGTGGCGAAGTGCAGTCGCATCTCCGGATATCCGATAAAACCATCGCTTCGGATCTGATTCCGCTTGGAAATGCTGATCTCATTCTTTCAGTTGAACCCATGGAGGCTTTAAGATACCTGCCTTTCTTATCGAAAAATGGATGGGTTGTTGCTAATTCAGTTCCTTTTGAAAATATTCCGGATTATCCTTCTGTTGATCTTATCAAAGAGGAATTTAATGCACTTCCAAATTCTGTGTGGTTGGATGCGGAACAGTTGGCGAAAAGTTGTCAGTCACCAAAATCATCAAATATTGTCATGCTCGGGGCTGCATCCGAATATCTCGGTCTCAGCTTTGATTCACTTAAAGCTGGTGTAGAGCAGGTATTTCGCAGAAAAGGGAAAGATGTCGTTGACGATAACATCCGGGCTCTTGAAGCCGGTCGTCAATTTAGCTTAAAAGCTCAGGTGCGTTAAGCCCAAAGATTTTCAGGATATACTCCATCCCGGTACATCGCAGATATTCTGTCCTGAACATTTTGTCTGTCTGCCTGATAAGTCACACCAAACCAACGGGCATTGCTCTCAAGTACTTTCACGTCGATGGTTTTTGATTCGATCAGCAGATTGACAACGTAGGGGATATAAAATTCAGACTTCAACTCCATGCCTTTTTCCAACATGAAATCATGGAAAATTTCATTGAAAAATGGAAGTATTGCCGGTGTAAATCCCCAGAAGTTCATGGATACAATTTCGTCTCCCACCAAGACTCTCTCATTGTTGTTCTCGTCAATAAAAATTATTTCTCCGTTCTTCCTTTCAATATGAGTTCTTTCCACAACTCCGGTCAGAACCATTTTATCATCTACTGAGCAAATTCCTCTGGCTACTGCTCCATTTTCAGATAAAGTATTTTGGAGACCATATCCAACCATTGATTGTGAACCTACACTTTTAGGATCAAGGTTATTAAGAAAATGAGCCATTACCCTGAAAGCATCCTTTCCGTAATAATCATCTCCGTTAATAACTGCAAAAGGTTCATTCAGAATATTCGAGGCTGCCAATACTGCATGACCGGTTCCCCAGGGCTTTTGGCGATCGGGATTAACAGAAATCCCCGGAGGTATATCCGTTAACCTTTGAACTGCATGGTCTATACTTATAAACTTCTTGTACCGATTGGCAAATAACTCGTAGAAATCGTCAACAATCTCTTCACGAAGTATGAAGACCACTTTTCCGAAACCGGCCTGAATGGCATCATATACTGAATAATCAATAATTGATTCCCCTTGCGGTCCCAGTGGATCCATCTGTTTCAGACCACCATATCTGCTGCCTAATCCAGCTGCCAATACAAGTAAAGTTGGTTTCATGTCCTTGATTTATTAAGGTACAAAAATAATAATATGCACCGAAAGATTATTGTCCCTCTGACTCATTGTGAAAATATGTAATTTGTATATTTGATCGCTTAAATCATAATAAAATGGAAATTCAGGAAGTAGTATTGCAAGCAATGAGTAAAGCTGGAAAAGCTTTAAAGCCAGGTGAATTAGTTGATATATGCGGACTTACAAGGCCGGAGGTCGACAAGGCTTTGAAGCTGCTAAAGAAAGGAGAGCTTATTTCATCTCCGAAAGCCTGCTATTGGGAGCCAAAGAAATGAAACCTGAAATGGTAATATTTTCAAGACTATCTTTCGGTATCGGATTGTTATTTAGCTTATTGTCATGTTCCGAATCTCCGAAGAACGGAGTGAAAACAGTTTTGTCAATGCCGCCGGAACCGCAGCCTAAAGGATATGTCTGTTACCGGACCACTGCTCCTGTAGTGCCGGATGGAATTCTTAATGAGCTGGCTTGGGAGCAGGTGCCCTGGACAGATTATTTTGTTGATATTGAAGGTTCTGCCAAACCTGCTCCGAAATGGAAAACCCACGCAAAAATGTTGTGGGATGATAATAACCTTTATATTGCTGCTGAAATTGAGGATCCGCATGTATGGGCAAAGCTGAAACTAAGAGATACTGTTATCTTTTATGATAATGATTTTGAGGTTTTTATCGATCCGGATGGAGATACACATGCCTATTACGAATTGGAAGTTAATGCTTTGGGTACTGTCTGGGATTTATTGTTACTAAAACCATATCGCGATGGCGGTCCTCCGGTTAATGGATGGAATATTGCAGGATTGCAGGTTGGAACCCATATTGACGGAACAATCAATAATCCGCTGGATACTGACAAGGGCTGGTCTGTCGAGATCATAATTCCTTTGTCAGCTTTAAAAGAATGCGCAAAAGGTGCCAGCATTCCGGTGGCCGGTGATCAGTGGCGGATTGACTTCTCAAGGGTTGAATGGCGTACATTGATTGAAAATGGTACTTACAAAAAGGAAATCAACCCAACAACGGCAAAGCCTTATCCTGAAGATAACTGGGTTTGGTCACCTCAGGGGCGAATAAACATGCATATGCCTGAAATGTGGGGTGTCCTTCAATTTTCTTCTATTCTTGCCGGCAATGGCAAAGAGGAATATGTTGCCGATCCTGACTTGAAGATTAAATGGGCTTTAAGAAAGGTCTACTATGCAGAATTCGATTATTTTGTAAAGAATAATACCTATTCTTCAAGTATGGCAGATATTGGCCTGAGCTTGAAAGATTTTCCGGAAAACCTAACCGCACCAGTTATTCATTCCACCCGTACCACATTTGAAAGTTATATTCCTTCGGAAAAGGTCGGAAGGCAATGGACAATTTACCAGGATGGAAGGATCGTAAACATTTCAGGATCTTCACTGCTGAAATAAGAGGTCCAGGGCTTCGTCGAGTTTTGGTACAGGATTATCTGCCTGAAGCCGTGATAATTCAACAAGGGAAGGTAAGGTTTGTGCTACCATTGTATTTAGCAATACAAAGGTTTCTGGCTTAAAAGCAGCATTCTTTTGATTGGGATTTGCATATAACATAATAGTCATAGTTGCTGCCCTTTCGATTTCTTCGATTGTTCCGCCTAATAAAAATGCTGCTCCCGCAGAAGCCATCGCAGCAGAACAGGCAACCTCTGTCTGCATGCTCTGTATTCTCCCGCTTTGATTTATTCTTTCAAGGAATAGGGATCCAAACAATCCACCTACGACCAGACTTTCAACCATCCTTTCATCTGGAAAGAGGTACTTCTCCTGAAAAAATCGCAATACAGCCGGAACTATTGCAGATCCTGTACAGGTGGGAGCCGTAATAACTGGCCGGTTATTCAGAATTTCCTGTGACAAAACCATTGCATAAATTGCTGCTCTGGCATTTTCGTTTTCGGCTTTTTGATTCGTAACGGTATTTGACATCATTAGTTTCCAGGTGACCATCATCCTCTTATTGAAATGGTCGATGGATATCCTGTGTTTGTGACATTCCGACGACCTGACGTATTCGAGTGGTGATATTCTTCCTGAATGAATGGCAATCTTGATTTCACTGAGTTTTTCCGGGGAGTTCACCTGTGTATGGGTGATCGGATCTGCGATCCCCGTGCCTTTAATAAGGCCATTGCCTATAGCGAGATATTCAGCCTGATATACAGGTTGACCGGTCTTGCTTATTAGATGAAAACGTATGATATTCTTAGGAAATTCATCCTGATCTGAATCTTTGAAAACAAGATCTGATTCAGGGTTAAATGGCCAGACCTCTCCAAAAAAAGGAAAACATCCGTTCTCCTTAATTTTCGAATAAAAAGATTTTAAGAATATACCGGGTTCTTCCAGTGTATAACCTCCCAGACCAGCGACGACTGCCATATCTGAGTTATTTTCACGACCGAACTTGGAAAAATTACCAGACAATTCTATCAGTATCCTATAGTTGCTGCGGTAAGGACTTGAAAGCAAAACATCCCTGAATGCTTGCCCAATACGCAATGCTCCCGTGGTAAAAACGGTGCTGGGTCCAATAGCAAGTTGGTAAACTTCAAAAACGCCCGGTAGCCCCATATCAATAGTTTCTTTTTAGACTACTTAAATGCTTCAGTAATTTTTGTCAGGCGACGCCCATCTTTGTAAGCCACTATGAAGGAAGATAAAATCCCTGTTCGGGCGATAAAACTGTCGCGATATTTGGCCGTTTCATCATAGGTGCGGAATGAACCGACTGTATACTTATACCATCCATCAATAAACTCCTCCTGGATAAGCTCAGTAACGTTATGTTTCGACGCAAGGTCTATGTCAGCTTTACTGTTTTCCCTGTATGCTCCGCACTGAACACGGAATTCGATTCCTTCTTTTGGCTGTGAAGGCTTGATATTTCCCAATGATGAAATCGTCGTTCTATTTTCTGCGACTAAATTTTTTTCTTCAATCGGTTTCTTTTTTTCAATGAAGACCGACTTATTAAAAACGAGAGGTCCGGTACCTTCTGGTGCCTTGTATTCGAATTTGCCTAATATCATCTGGCTTCCTGAAACATTATCCAATATCTTAATCTGATAGCTGTAATTAATCACCGCCTCCTCTGGCATCTTTTCCCAATCAATAATTAAATTTTGATTCGTGAAAGAGAATGCTGTACTCCTGACAAGGTCTGCAGCTTCGGTGAATCCGGCAGGAAATTTTTGAATCAGCTTGGCCGGACCCGTATACTTGCCTTTGTTGATTCGAAGTTTGATATCAACAGTTTGCCCTGCCACTATGTTATCCGGCATTTGAACATCAATAAAAATATTGAAATCCTTAATTTCTGTTTTTACAGTGTCTGCTGGTTTGATCACCGGCTCCATGGGAATATTCATCACTGGAACCCGTTTGTAGGCATCTGACTCAGATTTATCAGGTATGGAAAACCGAAGTCCGATGCTCGTATGGGAATACATGTCATTAATTTTTACCGGTCCTTTGTAGCAATCAAGCAGATCTGTATTCGTAAGGCGGACTGAATGTTCAAGTTCGATTTTAAGAAAAGGCAGTATGCGATAGGAAAATCCTATCGCCAGTGGCATTGACATGGCCGTTTTTATTCCTGAATTTGTAACACCGTCAATCTGATAACCGAAATTAGGCAAAAGAACCAGGTTGGTGCCTTGTTCCCTGCGTACGCTTCGAAAACTGAAAGCGGCAACTCCAGCCGACAGGTAAGGTGAGAATTTTTGCGATCGGAGTTTGAATAATTTCAAAGGATCAAGGCGTGCTGAAAGGCTAAGCTCAGCAAGTGATCCCGCAAAGTAGGTGTTGTTGGTAGCTGCTGTATAGAGACTCCCTGTAAAGAATTGAGCCTGTACTCCGAAAAATGGTCGGAATTGTTTTATAACTGCCACACTTGCACCAAATTTCGATCCCTTTGCGAGCTTATCGAAAATGTTGAAATCGTTGGTGCTTAGATCACCATAGTATGCTAAAGCACCAGGACTAATTTTTAGGGAATATCCCTTAATGCCGGTAGTCTGACCGTTTGCCTCAATTAATGCAACTGGAATCAGGAAGCCCAGCATTATTAAAAATTTCAAGCAATTGCTTTTCATGCCAACTTCTGTTTGTTTAGCAAAGTTACTAATACATAAACGTAGACAAGGCTATGCTTATGTCCGCTTATCGAACCATTTATAAACTTTCTTATCAACATTTTTGTTTACTCCTTTAAATACAAACGTAACATGAAAAAACTAATTGCGATCTTTTTTCTGGCTGTCTCAGTTTTATATGGATTTTCTCAAAATAATGGAACGAATTCCCTCTACGACATAACTGTGAAAACCATAGATGGTAAAGATTTTTCTCTTAAACAGTTCAAGGGAAAAAAGGTGATGATTGTAAATACTGCTTCAAAATGTGGTTTCACACCTCAATATGAGCAACTGCAAGCCTTGTATAAAGAATATGGGGGTGATGGTTTTGTTATTATCGGATTTCCGGCCAATAACTTTTTGTCGCAGGAGCCTGGGACAAATGAAGAAATCAAAGAATTTTGCACTTCCAAATACAGTGTGACTTTCCCGATGATGGGAAAAATCTCTGTTAAAGGAAGTGATATGCATCCATTGTACAAATGGCTTACTGAAAAAAGTCTGAACGGGGTCATGGACTCTGATGTAAAGTGGAATTTCCAGAAGTATCTGGTAGATGAAAAGGGGAGCCTCATTTCGGTAATTCCTCCTAAGGAAAGTCCTTTGAGCGAACAGATCGTGAAGTGGATAAAGAATTAAGAACATAATAGTATAGGTTTGCAAAGCCTGCCAATTGGCAGGCTTTGTCTATTTTTAGCCTTTTATTGCTCACGTGATGAATATTCTGCGTAACCTAACCCATCAGGAAAGGAAAACTTTTGGTTTTCATTTGGCCTACTCTTTTATCGAAGGGATAATCCTTGGTTTATTGGCCCTGAATGAGTTTGTATTAATCAAGAGCCTTAATGGAACTGATATGCAGATTGGATTCCTGTTCCAATTCGGATCAGTATTATTGCTCTTCTCGATTCTTTTCAATGAGTGGATAAGAAGGTCGGCAAATAAAGCCAAGGTGATCCGGATTCTTGCCTGGGTTACACGACTGCCATTATTGTTGCTCTTTTTCTTTCCTCACTCATCCCTTGATCCAAAAAGCCAGCAAGTTTTTGCGGGTATATTTCTCTTAATCTTTCTGTTGTTTTATCTGGCTAATCCAATCATTTACCCTATCATAAACCTTCTGTTGAAGGGCAATTATAAGCATGAAAACTTCGGACCTTTGTATAGCTATGCAACAGGACTCAATAAGCTCGTTATGCTGGGTGCCACATTTATTTTTGGCATCTGGCTCGATGCTGATCCGTTTGCATTTACGTATGCATACCCCGTAATGGCACTTCTCGGCATTGCTTCAGTTTATATATTACTCGCTATACCTTATAAATTAGAAAATGAGCACTATATAGCCCCAAGAGGATTGTGGCGAACAATCCGGGAATCAATGATCAACATGGGACGGATCTTCAAAATAAACAAGGCTTACCGTGATTTTGAGACAGGATTCGCATTATACGGATTTGCCTGGATGACAACAGTGGCAGTCATAACGATCTATTTTGACAAGGACCTTCATCTGAGCTATACCTCTGTTGCATTCTACAAAAACGCATATAACCTCCTCTCCATTCTTTTTTTTCCGTTTTTCGGTAAATTGATAGGGCAAATTGATCCCAGGAAGTTTGCTATTTATACTTTTTTGGCACTCTTTGCCTATTTTTTCTTTTTGGTTTTAACGAGAGCTTTTCCTGGTTATTCCATGGTAGCAGGTGTTCAGGTATATTATATGCTGATACCTGCATATATGTCGCACGCAATTTTTGCTGCAGCAATGGGCATTTTGTGGTACATCGGGTCTGCGTATTTTAGCAAAAATGAGGAAGCAGCTGATTATCATGCCATTCATTTAACAATGACTGGAGTGAGAGCATTATACGGTCCAATTCTCGGAGTTTTGTTTTATAAGTGGTTTGGCATTACGTGGACATTCATTTTTGCCATGGCCGCACTTCTTGTTGCTGTTTGGGTAATGCGGAGCAGCATGCGAAAACATCCAGTTTAGCGCACTATGCTGCTTTTTTGTATTTTCGCCAATAAATATTTCACATCATGAATCAGCGAATCAAACCCTTGGTATTTGGATTGATTTTCACGGCAAGTACTATAATTCCGGTTTTTTCACAGTCTCAAGCAGATTGGATTAACGGCTTTCCTGACGGATGTACTTCAATTACTGCAGGCAAGAGTGCGACTTCCGATGGTTCTGTTTTCACTTCGCATACAGACGATAGCCACAGAACAAGGTCTTCAGTTGAAATAGTCCAGCCTGCAGAATATCCCCGGGGATCCACCACCGATATGTATCGTCGTGTTAACGATGACACTAAGGCAATGCCCTCGTATGCATTCGTGAAAACAGGTGAAATCCCGCAGATGCCAAACACGTTTGGATTTATCAATTCGGCATATCCATGTATGAATCAATATCAGCTTGGAATTGGTGAATCAACTTTTGGAGGACGCCCTGAATTAAGGTCCGAAAAGGGTTTGATTGATTGCCAGGATCTTATCAGGCTTATGCTGGAAAGATGTAAAACAGCCAGGGAAGCGCTCGTGCTTACTGGGGCTATGCTTAAACAATATGGTTGGAATGATGCTGGTGAATGTCTTACCATTGCGGATAAAAATGAAGTTTGGCATCTCGAAATTGTCGGTCCCGGAAAAGATCTGACAGGTGCAATTTGGGTTGCTCAAAGGGTTCCGGATAACCATGTATCAGTGAACGCAAATGCAAGCACCATCAAAGAGGTGAACTTGTATGATCAGGCCAACTTTTTAGCTTCGGAAAACCTTCATGAGGTGGCAAAAGCAAACGGATGGTGGAATGAAAATGAGACTTTCAGGTTTTGTTATGCATATGCTCCCGAAAGCAGAACCAGCCTGGCTTCCAGAAGACGTGAATGGCGTGTTCTTAGCCTTTTTGCACCCTCAATGAAACTAGATCCTAATGCGGAGAATTATCCGTTTTCTGTCAAGCCCGATAAACTGGTTACTAAAGAGGACCTGATCCAGGTTTTTAAAGATTATTATGAAGGTACCGAGTTTAATTTCGTGAAGGATATTACAGTTACAGATGATCAGGGTAAGACTGTTATTTCACCTATGGCTAATCCGTTCATGCCATATGATATGAACAAGATTTTTAAGGTTAACGGAGGATGGGGGTGGATGGGCGAACGGACTATTGCCAGATGGTATACCATGTACGCAACCATAATTCAATGCCGCAGCTGGTTACCTGATGATGTTGGGGGGATTGCCTGGTTGGCTCTCGACAATGCTGCAACATCAATTTATATACCGGTATTTTGCGGAGTAACGGATTTGCCACAGGTGTATAAAGTGGACGGGAGGGTAACTGGTTTTTCCAATGAATCAGCCTGGTGGGCTTTTAATCGTTTGGGAACCCTGGCTGCGCAGCGTTGGGGCGATATGCGAAAAGACGTTGATTCTATATGGTTGCCAAAGCAAAAAGAAATATTCAGCCGTACAGAAGAAATTGAAAAGCAATTGCCGGGAATAACAAATCCGGCAGATCGAAGATCACTCCTGACGGAATTTACTTCTGGCTGGGGCCAGGATGTCGTTAAAAGTGCATGGAAACTCGGAGACTTCCTTTGGACAAAATATGATGAGAAATTTTAATCAACAATAATTAAGTGAGTAAAAAGAAATTTTTCCTTGATGCCCTGAAGTACATCTTTTTCTTCGGAGTCGGAATTGCCCTGTTTATATGGGTTTATCAGGGACAGGACTTCTCTGGCATTTGGAAGGGCCTTTCAAGATTTAATTACGGTTGGATTTCTGCCTCTTTAGTTGCGTTTCTCCTAAGTAATCTATTTCGTGCAATGCGTTGGAGAATGCTCATTGAATCAATTGGTTATAAACCAGGTTTGCTCAATACCTTTCTGGCTGTACTGGTGATGTACCTGGCAAATTCAGCGGTTACAAGGATGGGTGAAGTTACACGTTGTGGAATTCTTAAAAAGTATGATGGTGTACCTTTTACCTCTCAACTTGGTACTGTTTTAGTTGAACGCATTGTTGACGTAATCTTTCTTCTTATTTTACTTTTTATTGTTCTGGTTCTAAACTGGGATGTCCTTTCAACATTGATTAATCCTGATCCTGACATCCTTACCAGCAAAATTGGTTTCTTAAAGTCTCCACTTGTTATTGGAGCTGCCGGTTTATTTATCCTGGCTGCTTTCGTAGTTTATTTGTTCAGGAAGCGCTTGGCGGACCTTTTATTTGTGAAAAAGATTTTATCCTATGGGGAAAAGTTTTCGGTAGGACTTAAATCAGTTTTCCGTCTGAAGCGACCTGTTATTTTTGTTATTCTGACTGCTGCGATATATGGATGCTATTTCCTGAGTACTTTTTTTGTTTTTAAGGCTTTTGGACCAACTTCCATGCTTTCACCGATAGTGGCCTTAGCAGTTCTTGCTTTAGCCAGCATTGGAATGATATTACCAATTCCTAATGGAATTGGACCTTTTGATTGGATTGCATTAAATACCTTACTCCTTTACAGTATTTCAAAACCTGATGGGCAACTTGTTACTTTGGTACTGCATGGATCAACAACACTTTTTGTAATAGTTTGCGGTGCATTGGCGCTTGGTGTTCTTCCTATTGTAAATAAATCAAGGAAAAGTGTTTAAGACTTTGCCTATTTTGTTTTTCTATGAACCAAATGCCATCAATTTTGTAATACTTACATAATTGTCCTGTTAGAGGTTGTAAATAATGAATATAGCAAGGTATAGCATCAGCGATCTGGAAAAACTTACCGGAATTAAGGCACATACTATTCGGATATGGGAGAAACGCTACGGGGTGATAATCCCGGATAGAACAGATACAAATATTAGATTCTACAGTGCTTTTGATCTTCAACGATTGATGAATATTGCCTTCCTCAATAAGCATGGTTATAAAATCTCGCAGATATCAGGTCTAAATATTGATGAAATCCAGGAAGAAGTATCCCGGATTTGCGAATTACCTGGTGCAGATGAAGGATATCTTGCTGACCTTCTCAAAGCTACCATTGATCTTGATGAGGATCGATTCGAAAGGAATTTGAATGGGTCCATTCTTAAACTTGGTTTCGACCTGTCGTTTCAGCAACTGGTTTTTCCTTTGCTGGACAAGATTAACCTTCTTTGGCAGATTGGAAAAATCAGCGCCTGTCAGGAACGATTTGTCAATAACCTTGTTAAACATAAGCTTGTTGTGGCTATTGACGGCATGGCTGGAAATGTTCAATCCTCATCACAGCATTTCCTGCTCTACCTTCCTTTCGGGCATTATGACGAAATAAATCTGCTCTATGCAAATTATCTGTTGCGTAAGGCTGGTCACCATGTAATATATCTTGGACCATCTATACCTCTCGAACATTTACAGTCTCTTGGCAATAAGCAGGTAATAGACAACATTCTCGTCACCATTAACCAGGGATTTACTGAGAAGGAACTTATTACCTATTCTGAGAAGTTAATCCAGGTTTTCCCGGAAAAGAAGATTTTTCTTGTCTCAATCGGTTTGGATTTAAATGTCAACCTGCCCGAAATGATTCAAAGAATTCCAACATATCCGACACTTTCCCAAGTGTTTACTGCTTAATACCTGACGATGTCCCTGTTGTTTTCAGATTTCAGCTGATTCAGTTGGTTTTATTTAGACAGAATTTGTAATTATTCTGTTAACCTATTGATATTTAAGGCTCTATAATAGGTTTCTGTTTAGAATTCATCTCTTTTTGTGGCACAATATCGCGTAGTAGATTAAACAAAATTTGCTGGTTATATCCATAAGTTTTAAATTTGTCTAACATTTAAGCGATAAACGTGAAACAAAAAACCAAATCATATGACAGCAATAGAATTTAATCACCAGTTGATGGGGATGCAATCAAAGCTTGGCTTTTTTGCAAAAAGCCTTACATCCGATCCGGAAGATGCAAAAGACTTGCTTCAGGAAACTATGTATAAGGCCTTAACAAATCGGGATAAATTTCAAGGCGATAAAAACCTTAAAGCTTGGGTATTTACAATAATGAAAAATACCTTTATCAATAACTATCGCCGCAGTGTGAGATCCAACACAATGATCGACACCACTGATTCCTCCTATTATATGAACCTTCGACAGGATTCAGTTTTTCAATCTCCTGAGGCTGCTCACAACGAAAAGGAAATAAGGGCTGCGATCAGTGATTTGCCTGAAGATTATCGTTTGCCTTTTGAAATGCATACTAAGGGTTATAAATACAATGAAATAGCAGAATACCTTGAGCAACCTCTCGGGTCAGTTAAAAGCAAGATATTCTTTGCCAGGAAACGGCTGATGGACCGTCTTAAGGATTACAGATCCTAGAATCAAATAATAGTTTTTTTTTTATTTTCCTTTTAAACCATCCGGAAGTATAGATGTCAAAACTTCGAAAATTAATAACCAATATTATTATGAAACGTAATCTTATTCTTTCGATGGTAGCGTGCCTTTTTCTGGTTGGGGCGCTTAATGCACAGGATCAACAACCACCACAGCAGAATATGCAGCAGAGAATGCAGCAAAGGATTGATGATCTGAAAAAAGAGTTGGTATTGACCAAAGATCAGAATACCAAATTCGATGCAATCTACAAGGAAGCAACTGAAAAAACGACAGCTGCACGCGAAGCAGCAGGTGATGATCGTGAAGCTATGCGTGCCAAAATGACGGAATTGAATAAAGATCGTGATGCTAAGATTATTAAGATCTTAACTCCGGAACAGGTAAAAAAATTCAACGACTATAACGCCAAACAAGCTGCTGCTCGTGCAGCCCGTGGTGGTGGCGGCGGCGGTGGTGGAAGGTAATTCCAACCCGATCAACGAATTTCCAGACTTGATCTGAGAATAATTCCCTGTCCCTGGACCATAATTTGATAGGTTCCCGGGACAGGGAATTTGTTTTGAGGTACCGGATACAACCCCAAATCCTCTTTCCGGCTTAATACAAGATCCCAATCCCAGATATTTATTCCGGCATTTGATGTGCAATTGCTGGAAAATATCTCCTTGCCTTTTCCATCCATAAATGATATCGTCATTATACCTGCATCTGGCTGATACCAATATAATTCTACAGGAATACTCCTTTTCCAGTCCCAATCGCCCTGGAAGTCTTTTTTACCCGGAAGGTAACCTGACCGTACGGCCAGGATAGAGGCAGTATTCGGTGCAACTGCCTTGAAATACTTTCTTAATGGTGCAGCAAACAATGAAAACATGCTTTGGCCATGAGTCGCTGCAATAAGGTAGTTGTTTTCCTCAGCCCAGACCAGATTCTGTACACTTGCAGTGGGCATTGTTCTGCTTAAGCTACTCCACGTTTTCCCGCAATCGGGACTGCAAAAAACGCCACGGTCTGTTCCGATATATAGCAGCTCTGGTAATTCCGGATCTTCGAGGATAAAATTAACCCGATCCTTTGGCAATCCGGCAGCTATAGACTCCCATTTTGATCCGTTATTCTCTGAAATAAAAAGGTAAGGGGTGAAATCATCTTCATCTATGGATTTCATCACGATGTAAACCCTTTTTGCCGAATGTACTGATAAACAAATCTGACCTACGCTTTTAATCGGTAATCCCTTACTGATTTCAGCCCAGTTAATGCCATCATCCCTGGATACCCAAACAGCGCCCTTTTCTGTTCCTGCACAAATCAAGCCCTGCTTCACTGGAGATTCGGCCAGGGCGGTTATCGCTCTGGATTTTCTCAATGTATCGGCGGAATAACAAAGATCGGGACTAATCCGGTACCAGCTATCACCCCTATCTATGCTTTTATAAACCTTATTACCACCGTAATATATCGTTGTGGTTGAATGTGATGAAATGAAGTAGGGGGTTAGCCAGCTAGTTCTTAATGGTGCTTCCCCATTTTCAATTTTAGGCTGAATATAAACCGATTCTCCGGTAAGCATATTTTTGCGATTCAAATTCCCATTTTGGGATTCATAAAAAACATAGGCAGGATCAGTTGGATCAGGGATGGTTACAAAACCATCGCCTCCCGACCAGGGATCCAACCAGACATACTTCCAGTCTTCAGTACCTTCAATCGGCAAGCCAAGCTTTAATGGCCCAAAAATGCATGAATTGTCCTGTGTGCCTGCATAAGCAATGGTTTGATTTCGACTGTCTATTTTCAAATCATAAATTTCGGCTGTCGGGATGGTATTGCAATGAAGCCAGCTTAATCCTTTATTGTAACTGATATAAACCCCTCCGTCATTGCCCAGAATCAGATGATCCGGATTAGACGGATCAATGAATAAATCGTGGTGATCCAGATGAAGGCTTTCTGCTCTGTTTGGGAGAAGGTGGCTGATCTTTCCTGTGAGTTTTGATGTTGTTCTTCCACCATCAGCAGAATAAAGTGTGTGTACACCAAGTATGTAGATTTCATTGGGATCAACAGGAGAAATACGAATATCACCAAAGGCCCAGCCAAACCCTGAATAATTATCGAGAATCGTTGAATTCATCTTTTCCCAGGTGGTGCCAAAATCCTCAGACCGGAAGATCTCAAGACCGATTAGCGATGAGCCATTTCCGGATTCAAGAATATTCCGATTATCCAAAGAGGCGTAAATGGTTTGAGGACTTGTTGGAGAAATTGCAAGGCCAATTCGTCCAATTCCTTTGTTCTCCGGGAAACCTCCAGAACACTTTATCCAATGATCTCCGTAGTCAGCAGATTTGTAAATCCCTGATTTTACCCCTTGGAGCATTTCCCATGCGGACGCATAAATAATCCTGTTCTTCGAATCCCATGCCGCATCAACTACTCCGACACTTTCTGATATAAACAGGGATTTTTTCCAGGTCTTTCCACCATCCCTGCTAATAAACAGACCTCTTTCCGAATTTGGGGTCCACATATGCCCCAGAGCAGCCACAAAAACAAGATTTGGATTATTGGGATCTACAACAACACGCCCGATGTGATGTGTGTCATGAAGTCCAATATTGAGCCAGCTTTTCCCAGCATCCGTAGATTTATATACGCCGGATCCAGTATAGGTGTATCCTCTGGTTGCTCTTAGATTTTCCCCTGTTCCCAGGTATACAATCTCAGGATTACTGGGCGAAACTGCTACATCTCCAATACTGAATGTTGCCTGGTCTTGAAATATGCAGCTCCATGAAAGACCATGATCTGTACTTTTCCAAAGGCTCCCTGCTCCGAAACCAGCGTAAATAACATTTGGCTGCCCAGGTGGACTATCGATAGTTTCTACGCGCCCACCCTGAAATGAAGGACCGAGAGGTTTCCATGGTAAAATTCTTAATACGGAATTATCCTCCATCTCCTTGAACTTGTTAAAGGAATCAAAGGGGTTTTGACCGAACAATGGCTGACTTGCCAGAAAGAGCGCAATTACCAGGGGGAAATGTCTCTTCATTGTGCGAATAGGTTTATTGTAAAAAGAAGCCTCTTCCGATGTGGTCGGACGGATCAAGGAAAAATTCGTGCTTGCCGGTAAAACTCGATGTTCCTGAAACCTCAGGAATCACTGCCAGATAGGACCCGAACATTTCCGACCTTACAATTTCCACATCCATCGTTGATCCGATAATACTCTCAATAGTAATTGATTGACCAATAGATAATTCGTTTTTGAAATGATGCAATGCAGCTCGCGCTGATACTCCTGACCCGGTTGGTGAACGGTCAACTTCTCCATTTGCGAAGACACAGACGTTTCTGCTGTGGTTTTTTGGGTCGTGAGCTTTACCAGTGAAAATTGTCCCGTAAAGGAAACTCAGGTCCTGCTCAAAGGGATGCGTTATGTCGAACTGATCCATTACAGCAAGCTTTATTCTTCGACCATAATCAATAAGTTTTGTGTATTCCTGAGGCTCAAGTTTGAATCCAAAATGCGCTGCATCAACAAAAGCGTAAAATGCACCTCCATAGGCAACATCAAAAGATATACTGCCAATTCCCGGTACTTCAACTATTTGTTCTGTAAGTAGTACAAAACTGGGAACATTCTGGAAATAGGAGCGTGTTATGATATTTCCATCTTTCTGTCCGTAAGCCTTTATTCGGCCAGGTGGTGCATCGATAAGGATTTCTGGTTTAACGCCTGATTTCCTGATGAGGCCTGTATCCAGTACAAACCTGGTTAGCGCTATCATAGCATGTCCGCACATTGTACTGTACCCTTCATTATGAAGGAAAAAAGTTCCGAAATCACCATCTGCTGTTACGGGTTCAGTGATTACCGCTCCGTACATGTCTGCATGTCCTCTGGGTTCCCACATCAGGGCTTTCCTGATATGATCAAGGTTATCCCTGAAATATCTTCTTTTCTCAAGTATGGTGTTCCCTGGAATTACAGGCAGGCCGCTCGTAATTATTCTGAGCGGTTCACCGGCAGTATGCATATCAATTGTCTTTATGCATTGCCAGTCTGGAGGTGGATTCCAGCTATTGAGTTTTTTCAGCATTTCCTGAAATTATCTCATGGATTCAACCTCTTCAATAGTTTTTGGCTTTCTTTTACCCAAAACCCGATAGCCGTCTTGAGTTATGACTACGTCTTCCTCATTCCTGATTCCACTGAAAGTTGAATAGGTTTCAACTTGCTGAAAATTTATGAATGAAGAGTTAATCCCTTCCTTTTTCCACGATGCTATCAACTCTGGGATAAAATATATACCAGGTTCAATGGTAACCACAAACCCCTCTTCCATTGGCCTTGCCAGGCGAAGCGACTTTAAGCCGAACTGGGTGCTTTTTGGTTGGCCATCGTATCCAACATAAACTTCTCCAAGATCCTCCATATCATGCACGTCCAATCCCATCATGTGACCTGTTCCGCATGGGAAAAACAAAGCATGTGCTCCCGCTGCCAATGCTTCTTCGGTATCCCCCTTCATCAGGTTAATACTCTTTAAACCTTCAATTAAGGTTCTGCAGGCTGCGTAATGAACTTCCCGAAAAGGAACTCCTGGAGATAATTTTGCCAGAGCTGCCTCGTGCGCCATCAGGGATATTTCGTATATTTCTTTTTGTCTGGTGGTAAACTGCCGGTCAACAGGAAAAGTGCTTGAAAGATCTCCTGCATAATGCAGATTTGTTTCTGCACCGCAATCGCATAAAACCATATCTCCACTTTTTAAGGTGTTGCCATGATAATGATTATGCAAGGTCTGGCCATTGACTGTCATGATTACTGGGAATGAAAGTTGGCCGCCTGCCGCCAGAGCTACCTGATTTACCGCAGCTGCAAGCTCAGATTCTTTCATGCCGGGTTTTGCCATTTTCATGGCCATCACATGCATATCAACCGAAATGTTAACTGCCTTTTCAATTTCTGAGATCTCATCATTGGATTTATGATTCCTCAGGTTGACAACCGCCTTGACCAGATCAATTGAAGCTTTTGATTTAATCTCCCCTGGATTAATTCCGAACATATCAAATAACTTGATCTTATTCTCAGGCCTGTAAGGAGGAAGAAAATGAATGGTTCGCCCTTTTCCTGCAGCTGCATTCAGGTATACCGATAATTGGGCATAAGGCAATACTTGGTTTAGTCCATATGATTTAGCTCTTTGAACCAGGGTAGGCTGGGTGCCCATCCAAACAATATCTTCAACAGTCAGTTCATCTCCAAAAAGTATTTCTTTGTCTTCATCAATATCAATAATTCCGGCTAATCCGGCAAAATCCATTCCAAAGAAATAAAGAAAAGAGCTGTCTTGCCTGAAGTGAAAGGTGTTGTCGGCATAATTCATCGGACTTTCATTATTACCCAGAAAAAGTAAAACACCTGATTTTAAGGTGCTTTTAAGTTGGTCGCGTCTGAAGCTATAGGTATCCTTTGTGAACATAATGGTGTTATTTACGATTATGGAGGTCAAGATATGAATATTCCCTCAAGCTTAAATGGATAAATGGCTAAATTTGCAGCTTAAGAGAATAGCAATGAAGAATATCAGGGGATTTGCAAGTGACAATAATGCAGCAGTGCATCCGGAAATTATGCAGGCAATAATTGACTCAAATATTGGTCATACAGTGGGTTATGGTGATGATGACTATACCAGGAAAGCATCAGCAAAGATCAGGGAGCACTTTGGTATTGATACAGAGGTGTTTTTTGTTTTTACTGGTACAGCTGCTAATGTTGTCGGACTGAGGAATGTTACGCAATCCTTTAACTCGATTATATGTGCTGAGTCTGCTCATATTCAGGAGGATGAATGCGGTGCTCCAGAGTTTTTCACCGGTTGTAAGCTTTTGCCGGTAGAAACTATTAACGGAAAGATCACTGTTGAATCTATCACCCCACATATCCGTGGTATTGATTTTGAACATCACTCGCAACCAAAAGTGGTAAGCATTACTCAGGCAACCGAGTTGGGTACCCTTTATTCTTTGGAGGAGATACGGGAGATTGCCCATTTTGTCCATAAAAACGGTATGCTGTTGCATATGGATGGGGCGCGTATCGCCAATGCCGCAGCTGCGCTTAAGGTCTCCATGAAAGCTTTGACACGTGATGCAGGAGTTGATGTTTTATCATTTGGCGGAACAAAAAATGGAGGGATGTATGGTGAGGCAATACTTTTCTTCAAACCCGGACTTACGGAATGGTTTAAATACCTCAGGAAGCAAAGCATGCAGCTGGCATCAAAAATGAGGTTCATTGCGGCTCAGTTCGATGCCTTAATGACCAATGAGCTATGGAAACGAAATGCCGAACATGCGAATAGGATGGCTCTCCTGCTGGCTTCAAAAGCAGCGTCGATTCCAGGAATCAGCATTAACAGGCCGGTAGAGGCAAACGGTGTATTTGCATTAATCCCTGAAAATCTGATAATTCCTTTACAGAAGGAGTTTTTCTTTTATGTGTGGGATGAAGTCCAATCCGAAGTTCGCTGGATGACTTCCTGGGATACAACCGAAGAAGATATTATTCAGTTTACGGATTTGCTTGCAAAACTTACGGAAAATGGACATTGCTGTTAAGCGACTATATATTAGTATGTTCTTTCCGGGAGTATTTCTTCTTTTAATCTGGTTGATTTTTTTGGTTGATACGTCCCTAAAACTTGACTTGGTTTACGCCGGATTATTGCCCCGCAAAATTTCAGGCCTGCAGGGGATTCTTTTCGGACCCTTTATTCATGGAGGTTTTAAACACATTGTCGCAAACTCAATTCCATTATTTGCCTTATCAAGCCTGCTCTTTTATTTCTATAGGAATCTTTCTTTTAAGGTTCTGATTGTGTGCTATTTGCTTTCGGGGATTATCGTTTGGCTTATCGGACGATCTTCCTATCATGTTGGTGCAAGTGGTATCATTTACGGATTGGCAGGATTCCTGTTTGCCAGTGGCCTTATCCGCAAGCACCTGGGATTAATGGCCATTTCGTTTCTTGTTGCTTTTCAGTATGGATCCATGATCTGGGGGATATTTCCTTTGGAAGAACCTGTCTCATGGGAATCCCATTTTGCGGGCTTGATTACCGGCGTTGGGTTAGCCTGGTTCTATCGAAATAAGGGACCGAAGGGAAGCCGCTTATTTTGGCAGGGAATCGGATTTGAAAATGAAGCAGAAAACGAAGCCGAGAGCGAGCCTGACTCAGTTGACGATCTGCCATGGAATGAATATGAAATTGAGGGACCACAAAAAAAGAATTCTGATAATTCCCCCGAAGACAATGATAAAAAATAAACATTGAGTCATTCGAATTGTTTAACTTCATAATAAACATTGATGAAAAGAGTTTTTTATTTTCTACCTGTGTTGATGCTGTCGGCTTCGATCACAGGTTTTTCTTCCCCACTGCCAAAAGGTGAAAAGCCCGTCAGAAATATCATCCTGATGATTGGTGATGGTATGGGAACGTCTCAAATCTATGCGGGCTTTACAGTTAATCGTGGCCACTTGAATCTTGAGAGAATTAAAAATATTGGATTCTCAAAGACCTATTCAACCTCTTATGTAACCGATTCAGGAGCTGGAGGAACGGCATTGGCTACGGGCCATAAAACTTATAATGGGGCTATTGGTGTCGACGCTGCAGGTAACCCGGTAAAGTCGATTCTGGAATGGGCAGAAGAGAAAGGTAAAGCCACAGGAATGGTGGCAACCTGCGCTATTACCCACGCAACACCGGCTTCATTTATTTCCCACCAGGCTTCACGGAATGATTATGAGATTATCGCTGCTGATTTCCTCAAAACTGATATCGATGTTTTCATTGGCGGGGGGCTTAACCATTTTAAGAAACGTAAGGATGGTGTTGATTTAACTGCCAGCCTTCGCCAGAAGGGTTATAGTGTTGCTTTTAACATTGATGAAATTAAAAAACTTCAGCAGGGGCCGGTTGCAGGCTTGTTGGATTCTGTGCATGAGCCACGATGGCTGGATGGAAGAGGAAACCTTCTTACAGAATCTGTTCATGAAGCCATTCGTCTGCTCTCCTCAGATAAAGATGGGTTCTTTCTGATGATTGAGGGTTCTCAAATCGATTGGGGTGGGCACAGCAATGATATTAATTACATCGCCACAGAAATGGTGGATTTTGATAAGGCCATCGGGGAAGTTCTTGACTTCGCTGAAAAGAATGGTGAAACACTGGTTATCGTTACGGCTGATCATGAAACCGGCGGTCTTGGCTTAAATGGGGGTAATTTGGAGACTGGAGAAATCCAGGCAGGCTTCACAACTAAAGATCATACTGGCGTTATGGTACCTGTATTTTCCTTTGGCCCCTTTTCGGGAAAATTTTCGGGAATTCAGGAAAATACCGACATCTTTTACAAAATGTTGGATGCATTTGGATTCGATAATAAAAAATAAGCTCAATTATGAAAACACAAACCACCCAAAAGGCCATT
Organism: uncultured Bacteroidota bacterium; assembly: GCA_903919065.1. Classification (GTDB taxonomy): domain Bacteria; phylum Bacteroidota; class Bacteroidia; order Bacteroidales; family UBA12481; genus UBA12481. The sequence goes on along the minus strand of CAIXHD010000345.1, from coordinate 46,456 downwards.
GCACTTGTTGCGCACAATGAAAGAAAGAATGTCCTGCTTGAATGGGTTAAGAACAATCGTGAGGAATTAATGAAACATAAACTGATCGGGACAACCAACACTTCAAGATTGTTGAATTCTGTTCTTGAAATGGAAATCGAATCATTTGGTCATGGTCCTGAAGGTGGAGATATCCTGCTGGCAGCAAAAATATTGGGGAATGAAGTTGAAAAGCTGATATTTTTTGTTGATTTGCAAACCCCTCATGGTCATGAGCATGACATTCAAACATTAATCCGTACGGCCATCATCAACAATATTCCAATTGCACTGAACCCGGCTACTGCAACTCTGGTGATCAATGAATGACGACAACCTTCAAGGTATAGCATATCCCTGGGGACACAATCGCCGTTTCAACGATTTGTCAGGGTATTTAACGGGTAAATTCGGAACACGTGTACAGAAGTTATCTATTGATGCAGGCTTTACCTGTCCAAACCGTGATGGGTCAAAAGGAACAGGAGGATGCACCTTCTGTTACAATAAATCATTTAATCCTGCCTATTGTTCTCCTATTAAACCGGTCAGTCAGCAGATTCAGCAGGGGATGGAGTTTTTTTCAACTAAGTATAAGGATATTAAATATTTAGCCTATTTCCAGGCTTATACAAATACTTATTCTTCTCTTAAAGAACTTAGCCGTTTGTATGATGAGGCACTCAGCTGCCCTGGGATTTCGGGAATTGTCGTAGGTACCCGTCCGGATTGTGTTGATGAGCCCATGCTGGATTACTTCAGAGACCTCGCATCCCAATATTATGTTTCAATTGAATACGGAATTGAATCAACCCTTGATAAAACCCTCCTGAGAATTAATCGGGGACATGATTATCTTGACTGTGTAAATGCAGTTGATCAAACCTCCAGACGAGGAATCCATGTGGGAGCACACCTGATTTTGGGACTGCCTGGTGAAAATGAGGATGATATGTTGAATCATGCCCGTAAATTGAATCTTTTGCCGATCAATATGATTAAACTTCATCAATTGCAGATAATCCGGGGTACTGTAATGGAGAGTGAGTTCCTTGACACTCCGGAAGATTTTGTGCTTTTTTCAGTTGATGAATATATTGATTTGGTAATTCGTTTTCTTGAATTGCTCAAACCGTCAGTAATTGTTGAAAGGTTTGCAGGAGCTTCTCCACCGGAACTTATTTCAGGAAAACGATGGGGATTGAAAAATTTCGAGATAGTAGCAAAAGTCGAAAAGGAAATGGAGGCCAGAAATACCTGGCAAGGCAAGCTTTTCAGTTAGATATAAAACTTTTCGAAAGCCTGAAATAAACCAGAAAGTAAATTGTCACCAGCAAGGCACCCGATGCCGACACGATGAACATAACTTTCAGCGACCAAAAAGTCCATAATAGTCCACTTATTGTGGAAGCCAGCAAAGTACAAAGGCTGGCCAGGCTGGTATAGAAGCCCAGGGCTGTGGCTGTATCTTTTTTATCGGAAATATTCGTAATAAGTGCTTTAGACATTCCCTCCGTACAACTGGCATATATACCGTAGAGGAAGAATACTATTACCAACATAGTGACGGAATTTGTGAAGCTGAACACTCCGTAGGAAATGGAAAAGAGGAAGAATCCGATGACAATGATTCTTCTTTTTCCTATCTTATCAAAAGCCCAGCCAACTGGATAGCTGGTAATTGCATAAACCATATTATAGAAAATATAAAAGCCGATAACCTGTGTATCGGAAAACCCCTTATGCTTTAACCCAAGTAGAATAAACGCATCTGAACTGTTGATTAATGTGAAAACTAACAGCCCGGCGATCAGATATTTGTAATGACTGTCAGATTTTTTCCAGTATCCCAGAAATGCAAAAAATGAGATTTTGGTTTTTCCAATGACTTTTTTTGCTGCCTGATCCTTAACTAAGAAAGTAAGAAGTACTGCTAATATGCCTGGAATAACCGAAATGATAAAAAGCAGACGGTACTTTTCAGGAAGATAGTATAGAACAATCAGTGCAATCACAGGGCCTAGTGCTGCACCCACTGTATCCATGCTTCGGTGAAAACCAAACACCCTCCCTTTTGTTTCCGGCAATGCATGATCGGAGAGGTAAGCATCCCGCGCACTTGTTCTGATTCCTTTGCCCAGCCGTTCAAAAGTCCTCATAGCAAATATCCAGGCTGGAAATGTAAATAGTGCCATTAAAGGCTTCGCCAGAGCACTGAAAGCATATCCAAGGCGAATGAATGGCACCCGCTTGCCTCTGTGGTCGGATAGATTGCCAAAATAACCTTTCGATATCCCGGCAAAGCCTTCAACAAACCCTTCAAGAATTCCAATTCCAACAATGGAAAAACCGATGGATTTCAAAAACATTGGCATAACGGGATAAAGCATCTCGCTGGCAATATCTGTGAGTAAACTGACCAGCGAGACTATCAGGATGGGACGTGTAATAATTCGCCCGGTCCGGTTTTCATTTATGCTCGATAGGTTCAGCATGGATATTTATCTGAACATTCTCAAAAGTCTTGTGAATTTCATCCTCAATCAGGTTGCAGAAATCGTGAACCTGCTCAAATGGAACATCAGGTGGCATCTCAATGTGAAAATCGATAAACCGGTAATTGCCGGCTCTACGAGTTTTAACATCATGATGGTTGACATTCAGATCTGTAAAGATTGTTTTAAGTTTATGCAGTTCATCCTGGTCCCAGGCAACATCAAGCAACGGAAAAAAGGCCCGCTTTAATAATTCAAACGATTCCCTGATGATCAGAAGTGCAACCAATATGGCAATAATCGGATCGAGCCAGTGCAATTTCGTAATCCACATCAACAACAATCCAATAGCTACACCAAGGGAAGTAAGGACATCGGTTTTTAAATGGAGTGCATCTGCTTCCAGCGCGACAGAATGGGTTTCTTTGGCCGTTTTGTAAAGTTTGCGGGAAACGACAGTGTTCACAAATGCAGAAATAAACATTACCAGGCTGCCGATACCAATAGATTCTACCGGTTGTATGTCGATCATCTTCTTTATGGCTTCAAAAATGATCCATCCGGCAGCAATAAAAATCAATAACCCTTCAATTACACCTGAAACGTTTTCAATTTTACCATGTCCGTAATTGTGCTTTTCGTCAGACGGATGATCCGATATTCTAACTGCAAAAAAAGCGATGATGGAAGCCAAAAGATCCATTGAGGAATGAATAGCTTCAGAAATAATACTTACAGATCCACTAAGGATACCAGCGAATGTCTTTAACAGGATCAGAAATGAATTTGACAATACTGATAACCGGGCAACCTGAACTTTCGGGTTTACTTTGGCAGGCATCACTTTCACTTTAAGCCTGCAAAATTAGCCTTATTTTTTCTGTTTCGAAGCGTAATTTTCCACTTCCTTAAGTACCCTGAATAGATTACCACTCCATATCTTGGCGATATCTTTCTTTGAGTAGCCCCTTTTTACAAGTTCTAAAGTTATATTTCCCATCTGGCTGGCATCAGTACAATCCGCCAGACCACCGCCACCGTCGAAATCAGTACCCACGCCGACGTGGTCAATTCCCGCGACTTTTACAATGTGGTCGATATGGTCAACCATATCACTTACCGTAGCTAATCTTTCAGGGAATTTCTTCCTGACAGATGAGTATTCTGCACGTGCCGCCTTCTGGTCCTCTGGTGATAATTTTGACCAATCGCCGAATTTTTGACGAAGTAAAGCTTCCGCTGAGTCTCTTGCCGGGTTTGGCTCCGGATTTTTTACATACGCTGAAAGTATGCACATCTGGATCACACCGCCATTTTGTGCCAGTTTAACCAACATGTCATCATACATGTTCCGCGGATTATCGCATAGAGCCCGGGCACAGCTGTGTGAGGCAATCACCGGAGTCTTGCTGGCAGCAATTACATCTGCAAAGGATTTATCAGACATATGTGAAACATCCACCATAATCCCTAAACGGTTCATTTCAGCCACAACTTGCTTCCCAAAGTCACTAAGACCATTGTGAAGCGGGCCTGTTTTGTCGGTTGAGGAATCGCAGATATCATTGTTCTTAGAGTGGCAGAGTGTTATATAACGTGTGCCAAGGTTGTAAAATTCCTGGACTCTGGTAATATCCAACCCGATCGGATATCCATTTTCGACCCCAATGAACATGGAAAGTTTACCTTCTTTATCCAAACGGTACCCATCTTGCGGTGTCAGCGCAATACCTGCCAACTCTGCATGCAAGGCAGCAGTCTTGTAAATATTATCAAAGGTGCTCTTAGTCCTTTTATAAGCATTTAGCCTTCCCTCATCAGTTAAAGGACCCTGGCCTGTAAACACGGCAAAAAATGCTCCATCTAATCCGCCCTCTTTCATTCTTGGAAAATCCATCCGGCTGCCGCCATTCTTATAATCATGCTTTTGTCCCATATTGAACTCTGGATCGCCAAAGCTCATAGGCGTATCATTATGGGAATCAATTGTATAAATCTCGAAATGTATTTTTTTTGCTTTTTCCTGAATACTTTCCTGAGAAAAAACAGGACTACAATATATCTGACTTATTAAAAGGAGGGACCCTGCGAATGCGTTGAGTGCTTTCATTAGTTTAGGTTTTGGGTCCGAATTTATTTATTATGGCGACCAGTAGGCTTTCCTTTAACATGTTTTAACGTATGGCGGCCGAAAATCTTCGGGATAAGATCTTCGCGGCCGATCTTCTTAAGAGCCGTGGTGATTTTTTGTTTCTCCTCAGGTATTGCGGTGAAGAAAAAGCTTCGTTGAAGGAGTTTTTCTGATGGGTCAGTTGCAACATATACAGGCTTAAGAGTATATGGATCAATACCGGTATAAAACATTGTCGAGGCAAGAGTCATAGGGGTGGGGGTGAAATCCTGAACCTGCTCAAGGTGCAAATTCAAGGATCGGGTTTCTGCTGCAAATTCAGCCATATCCTCAATAGTACACCCAGGGTGACTTGAAATAAAATAGGGAATCAGTTCTTGCTTAAGGTTGTTTTTTTCATTAATCCGTTCGAAAACAGCTCTCAGCTCAAGAAATTTATCAAATCCCGGCTTCCTGATGGTTCTGAGCACATCGGGTTGTGTATGTTCCGGAGCTACTTTCAATCTACCTGATACATGGTACCGGATTAATTCACCAGGATATTCCCTCAGGGAGCTATCTTCCTTACTTCTATCGTTCAGAAACAAGTCGTATCGCACTCCGCTACCAATAAAAGCTTTCTTGATGCCGGGAATTTCCCTGACTTTACGATATAGATTGTTGATTTCTTTATGGCTGATGTTCAGGTTTTTGCAAATCTTTGGATTTATACAGCTTGGCTTTTTGCAATGCAGGCAAATGGTTTTATTATAAGGTTCCATCCCGTACATATTGGCAGATGGTCCTCCAATATCAGACAGATATCCTTTAAATCCTGTCATTTTAGTTACTGTTTCAACTTCCCGGGTTATTGATTTCAAACTGCGGCTGGAGATATGCTTACCCTGATGAGCAGAAATAGTACAAAAGGCACACCCACCAAAGCAGCCCCGATGAACATTAACGGAAAAACGAATCATTTCGAAAGCCGGAATCAACGGTTTTTTCCAATAACGCGGATGAGGAAGCCGTGTAAAAGGTAGATCGTGAAAATTATCAAGTTCAGCAGTTGTTGCAGGTAAATAGGGTGGATTAATCACCACATTACTATCTCCATGCTGTTGTACTAACCTTGAGGAAGCTAAAGTATTAGACTCCTCTTCGATGATTTTGAAATCTTTAGCGAAGCTTTCTTTACTTTTCAAAGATTCACTGAAAGAACTAAGATTAATGGTTTTTCGATCAGCCCAATCCGGAATGGATAAACTATCAGGAATTGAATAACCAATTTGTGGAGTCTGTTGCAGTTCCTGTGCTGAAGCACCATCCTTAATCTTTTTAGCCAGCTCAATTATCGGCTTTTCACCATTTCCAAATACCAGGTAATCAATACCGCTCAGGTAAAGAAGTGATGGTTTAAGTTCATTATCCCAAAAATCATAATGAGTAAGCCTGCGGAGAGATGCTTCAATTCCTCCGGCAATGATAATTGAATCAGGATATAATTTCCGAAGAATACCCGAATATACGGTCACTGCTCTATCTGGCCTGAAACCTGATTGGTTGCCAACGGAATAAGCATCATTCGATCGTATCCGGCGATTAGCCGTATAATGATTAATCATGGAATCCATGTTTCCTGCTGCTACTCCAAAGAAGAGCCTGGGCTTGCCTAATTTCGTGAAATCCCGGAGGTCATCCCTCCAGTTTGGCTGTGGTAAAATGGCAACCTTGTATCCCTCCCTTTCCAGAATACGTCCGATAACAGGTATTCCGAAAGATGGATGATCAATGTACGCATCTCCAGTAATTAAAATAATGTCCAACTGTTCCCAGCCACGATCTTTTACCTCTTTTAAGGAGATTGGCAACCAGTTTTTCAGATCAAAATGATCCGGATAAAAAGACCTTTGGTCATCCATTATTTAATGATTGAATTTCCAGGAGGGAACTGTCACCATAACTTAGAAATCTAAAATCATTTGCCATTGCAAAATCATAAATTTCACGCCATTTGTCGCCTACCAACGCTGAGACAAGAAGCAGAAGAGTACTTGATGGTTGATGGAAATTGGTAATCAACCGGTTAACCAATCTGAATTTGTAACCTGGTACAATTAGAAGGCTGGTATTAAACCGAATCTTATCAGCATTGTGATTATCCAGATACTCGATAAGTGCAGTAAGTGATTGCTGTGTATCCTTAGCCGGAATGTCCTTATAAGGTTCCCATTGTTCTACTGATAAATGATCAGGATCAGCATTTGGGTCCCGAATGATCTGCTGCCCAAGCCAAAAAAGACTTTCCAGAGAGCGAAGGCTGGTTGTACCAACTACGGTGAGTTGATCAGGCGCAGTATTCAGGAGGGTTATTATTGTTGATTTGTCAATGATCACAGTCTCTGAATGCATGGTGTGATCTCCAATAGTTTCCGTTTTTACGGGAACAAAAGTTCCTGATCCCACGTGAAGGGTTACTGAATTAAAGCAAATGTTTTTCTGTTTTAGTTTATCTATCAGTCCTTGAGTGAAATGCAAACCGGCGGTAGGGGCTGCAACAGATCCGTCAAAATTGGCGTAAACTGTCTGATAGCGTGTTCGGTCCTTCTCAGTTGATTCCCTCCTGAGATAAGGCGGAATTGGTGTTTTGCCAAAGAGTTCAAGTATTCTGGCAAAGGTGAGATGTTCAGGAGTCCACTTCAATACTATTTGGCTTTTTTCATCCTCCACAGCATATTCAGCTGACAACATGATCGTTTTAGATTCATTTTCCAATGTTCTGACCAATGCTTCTCCTTTCCATTTCTTTTGGTTGCCAATAATGGTTTTCCATTGACAAGCTCCTTGTTGGCTGAAAATAGAGGTATAGGATGAAGGTGCCATAGGTTCCAACAGAAAGATTTCGATCAGTGCACCGGTTGATTTGTGGAATTCAAGCCGGGCTGGAATTACTTTTGTGTTATTCCATATCAGGGTTGAATTAGCTGGAAGCAAATCAGGTAAACTGGAAAATTGTGTTTGGCTGATCTTATTGTTCCTGTATACCAGCAATTTGCTTAGGTCTCTGTCTTCTACAGGATAGTTTGCAATCCTCTCTTCCGGGAGTTCGTATCGGTAATCTTCAATCCTGATTTCTTTATGGTTCATCATCTGTATAAATAGCGGTGCCAAAATTAGGTAACTTTGCGACAAAACATTGACAGATAATGACGACAGTTAAAACCGGAGACCTGGTGAGGTTTATCGATGAAGTCGGAGAGGGCAGGGTGGTCCGGATAATTTCAAATGAGATGGCAGAGGTGGAAACTTCTGACGGCTGGTTGCTACCCACTTATATCAGAACATTGGTTGTGATCCCGGAAAAAACAACACAAACTGCTGGGCAGGTTAACCGTAGTGGACCCAAGGATATAAAGGCAGCCAAGGTCGACAAAGAGATATTAAGCGCATCTCTGAACAAGATACCTGTTTCCAAACCTTCCAATACGAAAATTCCTCCTCGTGAGATCGATTTGCATATCAATAAATTGATAGATAGCGTTATTGGATTGACTAATACGGAAATTCTTACTCTTCAGCTGGGGGTTTTCCGACGGGAATTAAACCAGGCAATCAAGGGAAATGAAAAGGAAATAATTTTCATCCATGGCATCGGTAATGGAACACTTAAGGGTGAATTACGGAGGGTAGCTGATCAGGAATTTAAATGGTGCTCTCAGGAGGATGCCTCCTTTAAGGAATACGGGTTTGGCGCCACCAGAATCAGGATACCCCAGAATAAACCCTATTAATCACTATCTTTGTGCTTACAGCAGACCGTTCTATCGCTGTTCCGGGCAACCGGAAGAGAGGAAAGTCCGGGCAACGCAGAGCGCCATGCTTCCTAACGGGAAGGTATCGTGAGGTATAGTAGCGTAACAGAAAATAACCGTCCTGTTCAATGCAGGATAAGGGTGAAAAGGCGGAGTAAGAGCCCACCAATCCTGGTGGTGACATCAGGAGTTGTACGCCTCATGGGTTGAAAGACCATGTATACCGGCTTTTAAGAGCTGCTCGCTCGCTGCCGGGGGGTAGGTCGTTCGAGCAACCGGGCAACCGGCTGCCTAGATAAATGATAGAGGGTTTCTTTGAAATCACAGAACCCGGCTTACAGGTCTGCTGTTTTTACTTTAACAATACTTTTTGACGAAAATAGTGTAAATAATATCCAAATTGCATATCTTTACATTCAGTCATTGATTAGTGGAAAGTTATTGATTATAGAACGTTTAAAAATAATCTAAAAATTGGGGTTACCTTTTTACCAAGAACAGGATCAACAGTTAGTGCATTATACTGTCGAAGCCATTATCGAAGGGCTTAGGACAAGTGATAATAATGTGCTGGAGTTTGTTTATAAAAAGTATTTCCCTATAGTTAGGTTCTTTGTCATTAAAAACAGTGGAACGGATGAAGATGCCAAGGATGTTTTTCAGGAATCCGTCATCCTCATCTACAAAAGGCTAAAAGACGAATCGCTGGATCTTACCTGCAGTTTTAAGACATATCTATACTCAGTTTGCAGGATTCAATGGTTGCGTCAGCTGGAGAAAAAGAAAGTACGGAACGAGGTGGTGACCGATAATCAGGTATTCGTTCATTTGGATGAAGATTTTGAAGGATTGGCAGCACAACAGGAACAGTACAGGATTTATCAGAAGCACTTTCAACTATTACACAAAGACTGTCAGGAAATCTTACAGTTGTTTTTAAAAAAGGTTCCGCTGAAAGAAATTGCTCTTAAAATGAATATTAAGAGTGATAAGTATCTAAAGAAGAGGAAGTATTCTTGCAAAGAAGCTTTAGTTAAAAGAATTCAGAATGACCCGGAATATAAAAGATTAAGAAATGAATACTGATTTAAATCTATCAGAATTATTCGATCGGTATCTGGAGAATGACCTGAACATCCTTGAAATCCAGGAGTTTGAACTCCAACTCAAGAATGATAAGGTCTTCGCCGATAATTTCCGTTTGCATAAGGAGGTGGATAGCGCTTTGATTGAGGATGACATCTTCAATTTCAGATTACAGCTTGAAAGAATCGGGAACCGGAATATTGATTTGGTTCAAGCTCCCCCAATGGTTATTGCTGAAGAGATGACACCTGAAATGGATAAGGCCATATTAGAACAGGACATTATGGCATTGCGGGATCAATTGAATAGAATACATATTTCTGTGAGTGAAACTGTTCAGCCATTAATTGTAAGTAATGATTTAATTGAAATAGAGGAAGCTGCTCATAATGAAATCTTAAACGCGGATAGTAAATTGTCTGTTTTAGTTCAGGATATCGACAAGGCAATAATGCAGGAAGAGGTTATGTCGCTGCGGACAAAACTTGAAAAAATAGGTGAACGAACATTGGCAGGTAAAAGGAATGTTAATGTTCGCAGAAGGATGTTGACTTATGCTTCAACTGCGGTTGCTGCTGTATTTATCCTTCTTGTCGCTGGTACTATATTCCTGAATCAAGAGGCTTCCGGTTCTTTATCTGTAGAACGGACATTTTCCAGACATTTTCTGTCTTATGACGGATTAAGTAATCGACGCGGTCCAAGTGAAGATGGTAAGGGTGTTGTTGAACTTGGAATACAAAAATATAATAAGGGCGAATTTGATGCCGCATTGGAAGTTTTTGAAGCTTGTATAAGCGATAATAATGCCACCCAGACCGTTTTGTTATATGCCGCAAGTAGTGCACTCTTTGTTGGTGATCCGGATAAAGGTCTTCGTTATTTTGAGAAGATGGATGCAAATTCTCCATATTCATTCGAAATTGATTGGTTTACTGCTGGCTGCTTCTTGAAAAAGAAAAATTTTGTGCAAGCTAAGTCCATCCTGAATAAAATAGCAGAATCGCCGAAGCATGATCATTATAAGGATGCAATTGAAGTTCTGAAGAATTTGCAAGACTGAATTATATCTCACTTCGCATTTTCAACTACTGGTAAAATACTTGTGAAATCCCTCCAACCCGGGGGGATTTTTTCTTTACATTACATGGACATAATCCGGACTAATGCCAGTTTTACCGTTTACCAGACAACTCGATGCGAAAGATTGTGGTCCGGCATGCCTGAAAATGATTGCTGGCTTTCATGGCAAAAAATACTCTATTCAATATTTGCGGGATAGATGTTACATTACCCGTGAAGGAGTAAACTTCCTGGGAATTAGCGATGCTGCTGAATCGATTGGTCTTAAAACCCTCGGGCTGAAATTAACATGGGAACAACTTTTAAGCGAAGCTCAGCTTCCTAGTATTGTCCATTGGAGCCAAAACCATTTTGTCATAGTTGTCAAGATTCGGAAAAATCATGTTTTGGTGGCTGATCCGGCAGTAGGATTTGTAAAGTATTCTATCGCGGAATTTCTTGAAAATTGGATTTCTTCAAGTTATGAAGGAGGTAAAGTTGGTCTCTGTCTTATACTGGAACCAACGCCGGAATTTTTTAAGATCGACGGTGACCAGCCCAAACGGAATTCATTTGGTTTCCTCTTCAAATATTTTCGTCCACACAGCCGGTTCTATTTTCAACTCATTATTGGTATGCTGGCCGGATCAGTTTTATTGATCATACCACCCTTTTTAACTCAGGCAGTCATTGATATCGGGATCAATAATCAGGATTTGGGTTTTATCTACCTTGTCTTTATCGCTCAGCTATTTCTCATTGGAGGAAGAACCAGCATTGAGTTCATTCGCTCCTGGATTCTCCTGCATATCAGCACAAGGATTAATATTTCCCTTATCTCAGATTACCTTATTAAATTGATGAGGTTACCTGCCCGTTACTTTGATAGCAAATTGACAGGCGATATACTTCAAAGAATTGGCGACCATTCACGAATAGAGACTTTTCTTACACAATCAACCCTTGGAATTGTATTCTCGATATTTAACCTGCTTATTTTTAGTATAGTCCTCGCAATTTACAACCTTGAAATTCTTGGGATATTTCTTTTCGGAAGCCTATTATACATTGGCTGGATTATCCTTTTCCTCAAGAAGCGCAGGGAATTGGATCAACGAAGGTTTATTCAACTTTCTCAAAACCAAAACAGCATCATTCAGCTTGTTTCTGGAATGCAGGATATTAAGCTGAATAACTGTGAAAAACAAAAGCGCTGGGATTGGGAGTCAATTCAAGCAAAGATATTCAGAATCCGTGTCAGGAGTTTAGCGCTCATTCAATATCAACAAGTTGGTTCAGTGGTAATTAACGAAACTAAAAATGTTATCATAGCCTTTCTCGCCGCTAAAGCTGTTATTGAGGGACAAATGACCCTCGGCGTTATGTTCGCTGTACAATTTATAATTGGACAAATGAATGGGCCTGTTGATCAGTTGGTTGGTTTCTTTCATGCCACCCAGGATGCGAAAATTAGCCTCGAGCGACTTTCTGAAGTTCATGATTACCCTTTGGCTGATGATCGTAACTCAACACAACTATGTCCAATGCCGGAAAATTTGACCTACTCTGTTGAAAATCTTGTTTTTAGTTATGAGGGCCCAAATACACCCAAAGTTATTAACGATATCAACCTGAAAATTCCGCAAGAAAAAACCACTGCAATCGTTGGTGCCAGTGGAAGTGGCAAAACAACTCTTATAAAGCTTTTGTTGGGACTCTATCCCCCTGTAAATGGAGAGATCCGGTTAGGCGAGATAGGCCTTGATATGATAGATAATCGCCTATTCAGAAGCCAATGCGGTGTGGTTATGCAGGATGGATATCTTTTCTCAGATACAATTGCTGGAAATATTGCTTTGGGTGAGGATAACATTGATTCACGGCAATTGGCTGAAGCTGCCCGGATGGCGAATGTAACTGAGTTTATAAGGAGCTTTCCACTGGGGTTTAATACGAGAATTGGCCCCGAGGGTCATGGATTAAGCCAGGGACAAAAGCAGAGGATATTAATTGCCCGGGCGATTTATAAAAATCCTCGCATATTGTTCTTTGATGAAGCTACCAATTCATTGGACGCCAACAATGAAAGAGAAATCAATGAAAATCTTAATAAATTTTTCGTCGGTAGAACAGTAATTGTTGTCGCTCACCGCCTGAGTACAGTTAAAACCGCTGATCAGATAGTCGTTCTGGATAAGGGAAAGGTAGTTGAACAGGGGACTCACGATCAATTGGTACAGCTCGGTAACTACTATTATCACCTGGTTAAAAATCAACTGGAGCTTGGAATATGAAATCAAAAGATCCAGATATCGAGCTTCGTCAGGAGGAGATACAGGAGATCATTGGGGTTATCCCGCCATGGATTATCCGATGGGGTTCGATTGTTCTTTTCATTGTTCTATTAGGGCTTATATGGGCTTCAATCTGGTTTAAATATCCTGATCGTATCGCTTGTAACCTAATCCTGACCTCTATTAATCCACCTGTTTTATTAAATGCAAGGCAAACCGGAAGGATAGAGCTGCTGGCAATCGCTGACAGTAGCATGGTCAAAAAAGGTCAGCTGCTCGCTGTCTTGGAGAGCTCCGCAAAATTCATAGACATATTACGATTCGACAGTATTATGGCCAGATACCGTAACTATGCAAATCAGCCAAATTCAATGGAACCCTTTAATTTCCATTCCGAAGATTATGATTTTGGCGAATGGCAGGCATCCCTGGCACTATTCAGTAAAGCACTTAAGGATCTTGAGGATTTTAACCTGCATAGGTCTAACCAGGATAAGATTAATTCATTAATCCGGCAGCAAAAGGATTATTCATCGCTTTGGGATCGTCAAAACAAATTGCATTTGATAAAATCTGAAGAAATGGATCTTGAGGAACGACAATATCAACGCTTGATCTTATTGAGAGATTCCAATACAATCTCATTGAAGGAATTTGAATCAGGTGTTGCGGTTTACCTCGATGCCAAATATTCTCTTGAATCAGCAGGCACTTTGCTGTCTCAAACAAAAATTCAAATTGATCAGCTTGACCATCAGATTATTGTTGTCGAAAAGGATTACCTGGAGGGTAGAGACCAAAAAATCAATCTATTGCAGCAAGCTTATAATCAGCTGGCAGGTGTGTTATCCGCCTGGAAGCTTAATTACACCTTTATTTCGCCGATGGATGGTATAGTCACCTTTACCAGGATTTGGAGCAAAAATCAATCAGTGATCCAGGGCGAGCGTGTACTAACTCTTATTTCCGGAGAACCGGGGCCAATTTTGGGCAAGATGCTTCTTCCGTTGAAAGGGGCCGGCAAGGTGAAGACAGGTCAGAAGGTTATAATCAGAATTGATCGGTTTCCGTATATGGAATACGGTTCAATTAAGGGTAAAGTGGGAAGTATGTCGCTGGTTTCAGATCAGGAGTATTATAGTGTGGAAATCTCTCTCCCTGATGGATTGAAAACATCTTATAATAAGGATCTTAAGTTTAATCAAGGAATGACCGGTCAAGCCGAAATTATCACGGACGAATTAAGTTTGCTGGTAAGGATTGTGAATCCGATCCGAAGTATCCTTAAAAGAAATGAAATATTAAACTAATAAACGCCCTATTATTAACGATTCCTCTGGAAGTAGTAATCCTCCATGGTCTCGTTGATCCGCACAGTGTCAATTCTGGTTTCAGTCAGCATCGCACCGTTGCGGGTTTGAATAAAATAGGGTAAGACCATACCTCCCACTTTCCTGAAATCTCCAAAAACAGATTCAGCGACATATGGCATCCGATCGATCAGTAAGCCAACATCTGATTTGACAACAAGATAGGATCGCGTATCAATAAAGAAGTTCATTACTTCTCCTGTTGGCTTCCTTATTTGAATTTTCCATACATCCTGCTGACCAATTTTGACCTGACCAACAAGCTGCATGGTAAAACCCTTCTGCCGATAATTGTGCAGGATCCCATCAAAATCTGCTGATTCCTTAATCTGAGCAAGTTCAGGGCCCTCTAACGGTATGGTATCCTGACTGGAAAAGGGGTTAAATGACCAGCCTTCGGTTCCGTCAAATGCCTGGGTAATACGGCCTTCATCGAGATGGACATCAAATCGATATTTATTCGGTCGCTTCTGAATTATACTGATGGGCAACGTATTTCCCATCTGAGTTATCTGCCCGATAGAGGTCAGCGTTTTTATTTTAAGACGAAAATTGAATCCTGTGGCAGCTTCATGCTTTGCAAGTATCTCATTTGCAGTTTGCCCGCTAACAGTTTGGATGGTAAGTGCTAATAATAGGACAGTCAGGGTCCTGGTTACATTCGTCATGCTATTGCTTTGTTGAATCCAATACTTTTATTAATCGATATATAGTCAACAGATTTTCCAAAAGTTTCTCTGCCTTGGCAAGTGGAAGCATGTTAGCCCCATCCGAAAGTGCGACAGCCGGATTAGGATGAGTTTCCATAAAGATTCCGTCAATGCCTGCGGCAATGCCTGCACGGGCTATCGTTTCAATCATCTCAGGTTGGCCGCCGGTAACACCACCGGGTTGATTCGGTTGTTGCAGACTATGTGTGATGTCCAGAATAACCGGAAAACCCCATTGTTTCATCACGGGTATGGAGCGGAAGTCTATGATCAGATCGCCATAACCGAAACTTGAACCTCTTTCGGTAATGAAAACATTATCATTGCCAGCCTCCAGAATTTTATCAATGGCAAATCGCATTGACCCCGGTGAAAGAAACTGGCCTTTCTTAATGTTAACTGGTTTTCCGGTTTTAGCTGCCGCCAGCAATAAATCTGTTTGCCTGCACAAAAAAGCAGGGATCTGAAGAATATCAACATATTTTGCAGCCAATTCCACTTCAGCGGATTCATGGACATCTGTTATTACAGGAATTCCAAGTTTTGTCCTGACATCTGCGAGTATTTCCAATGCCTCCAGATCTCCGATACCGGTAAAGGAATCATTCCTGGTACGGTTGGCTTTTCTATAACTGGATTTGAAGATAAACGGAATCTTTAATTTGTCAGTAATGGTTTTCAAGGCCAATGCAGTTTCGAAAACAATTTCCCTGCTTTCCACTACACAAGGTCCGGCAATCAGTAAAAAGCTATTGTTTGTTTCTGATGCTGAAATATTTGGTTTGAATAGGATATCCATAATTTCCTTATGTTAATTGTACGGATTAATAATCATAACGATCACCCCAGAGTTTTCTCATCTTATCTCGGATTTCTTTTTCTTTCGGGTTTTCTGCGGGTGACCAAATCTGTGTTCCTCTGATTTTTTCGGGTAGATAGTCTTCCTCAATGAATCGGCCGGTCTGATCATGAGGATATTGATAATCCTTGCCATATCCCAGCTCTTTCATCAGTTTAGTCGGAGCATTTCTCAAATGCAAAGGTACTGGTAAGTCGCCTGTTTGAGCGATTAATTCCTGGGCTGCACTGATGGCCTTATATGTTGAATTGCTTTTTGGACAAGTTGCCAGATAAACAGTTGCCTCCGAAAGAATTATTCTGCTCTCCGGCCAGCCAATCTTATGTACAGCATCGAAGCAGGCGTTTGCGAGTAACAAGGCATTCGGATTTGCCAACCCAATATCTTCTGAAGAAAAGATCAAAAGCCTGCGGGCAATAAATTCAGGTTTTTCTCCACCTTCTATCATCCTGCCAAGCCAATAAACCGCTGCATTCGGATCCGATCCCCTCAGCGACTTTATATATGCCGAGATAATATCATAATGAAGCTCACCATTTTTATCATACATGGTGATGTTTTCCTGGATTCTTCGGGTTACACTTTCATTCGTTAAAATGATCGGATCACTTGGACTCGACTGAACAACCAATTCCAAAACATTGAACAATTTCCGAGCATCCCCACCTGAAAACCTGAGCAGCGCTTCTGTTTCAACTAATTCAATTTTTCGACTGCGAAGGTCGAAGTCTTCTGCCAGTGATCTTTTCAAAAGATTCTCAAGATGGGCCTTTTCTAAAGGCTTAAGGACATAAACCTGGCATCTGCTCAAAAGGGGGGATATCACCTCAAAAGAGGGGTTTTCGGTTGTCGCGCCTATCAGGGTGACAACCCCTTGCTCTACTGCCGCCAGTAGTGAATCCTGCTGCGATTTGCTAAACCGGTGAATCTCATCAATAAACAAAACCGGGGAAGGTGAATCGAAGAACCTTGATTTCTGAGCTTTCTCAATAACTTCGCGGATATCCTTAACTCCTGAATTGATTGCACTTAAAGTATAAAATGGCCGGTTGAGATGATTGGCTATAATCCTTGCAAGCGTTGTTTTTCCCACCCCGGGTGGCCCCCAGAGAATAAAAGAAGGCAAGGACCCGGTTTCGATAACATTACGAAGTATGGATTTCTCTCCAACCAAATGTTCCTGACCCACATAGTCCTCAAGTCTTTGAGGTCTCATGCGTTCTGCTAGCGGAATGTTGGAGGGCATAAATACATAATTAAGCTCAAAAATACATAAATTACAATGAAGGCGGTATCTTTACGAAAAGACCAGAGGGAGAAATAATGTCAAGGAAATTGTTGAAGTTGGCACTGATCATGATCTTGTGTCCAATTGGAATATCTGCACAGAATAAATATTATCCTGCTGATCCTCATGTTCTGATTACCTCACCTGCTTTTCTTGGTCCGAACGCACTGCCTGTTCCTCTCCTTCATAAGGCAGTTATCCCTGATAGATTCTATTGGTCAGGAGAATATGAATTTTATTCCGGCCCGGGAGACAAAACTCATGATTTTAATATTCACATAATAGTTCCTGCTGCACAAGGCCGAATAGGGCTGGAGTTTAAGTATGTTCCCTTTGAGATCTTTGCAATGGACTCAGTTGTCAGCCATAAAAGGAGAACCAGCAGTGGAGAAGCGGTTGAGGGACATTCATTCGGTGATGTTTACTTTGGTACAGTAATTCAATTAGTCAAAGATCATGCATACCTGCCTGATCTTTCAGTAGCTATGTCTTGCAGAACAGCAAGCGGTACTCAAAGAGAAAATGCCCGTTATATAGATACGCCGGGCTATTATCTGGATGCTTCTTTTGGAGATACTTACGGAAGGAATTTGGGATTTTTCAGGCATGTCAGATGGTATGCCGAAGTTGGATTCTATTGCTGGCAAACTTATTTGAATAATTATCCGCAAAATGATGCGTTATTATATGGTTGTGGCATAGACTTTGATTTTAAAGATTTTTTCATAAACCAATCGCTAAGAGGATATTCAGGTTATATGAAAAACGGTGATCAACCATTGGTTTATCGGGTAGATTTAGGCTATAAAATTGGAGAAGCTGCACTGGTTGCCGGTTATGAGAAAGGGTTGATGGATTATCCTTTCCAGAGTATAAGAGCCGGGTTCCAGATAGGATTGACTTCGAATAGTGAGCACTGACATCTGTTAAATTGTTATGATATGAAAAAGATCTTATCGGTTTTGGTTTTGAGCCTTATTCCTTGCGGGATATTTGCTCAGGGGCTGATCAGTTTCGGTCCAAAAGTCGGTTGGAACTCTACAAAACTAACCACCGACTATAAAGAATATGTTAACGATTTAAAAAGCGGATTTCAGGGCGGACTCTTTTTCAGTCTTTATCTTAAGAAACTTTATATTCAACCTGAAGCCTACTTTAGTTTGAAGCGCGGAGCCCTTCACAGTTCGATCGATCCTTTAAATCCGGGCTCATCGCTTGACATTCAACAGGCGGTCAGCCTTTCGTCGGTTGATGTGCCAATTATATTAGGTTACAAGTTGCTGGATCTAAAGGTCGCAAGATTAAGGGTCTGGGCTGGTCCTGTTGCATCATTTCTATTAAGCAAAGAATTCTCATTAACCGTTAATGGTTTAAATGAAACAGAAAAAGTCACACGAGAGGATTTTAAGGATCCGGTTTGGTCGGCACAAATTGGTGCAGGATTGGATGTGCTTATGTTCACTTTTGATGTCGGTTATCAGTTTGGTGTCGATAAATTCCTGACAGTACCCTCACTCGATGATTTTGGTTTGCGGAATATGTTTTATTGCTCATTAGGCTGGAGATTGCTCTGATTCAGGTTTGGTTAAGATAACCTGGCTGATTTTGAGCTACCTGGATAAATGCCAGGATATTTTCAAAAGGTGTATCGCTTTCAACGGAATGCGATGGAGAAAGGATTAAGCCTCCGTTTTTACCGAGGCTAATCAATCTGGTAGTTTCTTCAATCACCTCCAATCGGGTACCAAAAGGTAAAATCCTCTGGATCGACAATCCCCCATGGAAACAAAGCTGGTTGTGGTATTCTGCCATCAGCGTATCAATATTCATTACTTCAGGCTGGAATGGGTTAAAGCAGTTAACTCCAGCGTTGATAAGATCTGGAAATAGTTCATCAACATCTCCGCAACTATGAATCATTACGAATTTTCCAGCCTGTTTTACTTCTTTGTACATACGCTTAAGCTGGGGATGGATAAACTCTTTCCAAAGGTCATACCCCATTATCAAGCCGTTTTGCTGTCCCCAATCATCTCCGAAATAAACGGCATCAATATCGTATGATAAGGCTTTGGTTATTTGTACAATATTGTAATCAGCAATCCTCCTAAGTAATTCATGGGCGAATTCTGGGTTAAGATAAAGGTCCATCAAGAAGTTTTCCATTCCGCGCAGCGTCCAGGCTCTTTCAAAAAGACTAAAACCTATTTGGTATACCCTGAAAAGTTCCGGCTTTGCAAATATTTCTGATTCGATATTCTTAAAGAACCGTGGATCTTCCGGGTCAGGGAACTCATAACCGGTGAGTGTTGGCTGCCGAAGTACCGGTTCAACCGGAACTCCAATATCTTTGTCTACAGAACGATCCCAAATGACGCCGAAAACATCCTGAAATCTGCAATCTGGTAATTCTTCGAAAAATCCAATATCGCTGCCGAGATTGAGAATGTGATTCCCAACAGAGAAATCAAGGTCCTTAACCCCAAAGTGGTCAAAAAGCAATTTTGCAGGTTCCTTTGTGAATTTAAAAGACCAAGGGACATACGGAGGAATTCCTCCTTCAAGGGTTAGCCTGATAATTTCACGTTTCGTCATTTTGAAAAATATAATTAGATTTATCTCAGAATCAGTCTTACATGCTTGAAATACCGTTAATTAATCTTGCTCTCTTCCTCGTAGCTGCCATTACTGCAGGCCTTGCTGTCTATGCATTTGCCAATATCAAAGTGCGTGGAGCCCTGGAATTTTGCCTGTTAATGGTATCGTTAACATTTTATATAGGCGGATTTGGATTTGAACTTTTAGCACCTGGTAAAGCCGAAATATTGTTTTGGTTAAAGATAGAATATATCGGAATCTCAACTATCCCTTCTTTATGCATATTATTAGCGATTAGGTTAGCCGGTAATGACAGTTGGTTGAAATTATGGCCTTTGCGGGTGTACCTACTATTTCCGGTGCTTAACCTGCTGGTATATTACACAAATGAATGGCATCATCTTTTTTATACCAGCATTGGTGACCTGAATCAAAATGTGCCTTATAGTGAATTGAATATTACGAGGGGTTTTTGGTACTATTTGAATATTATTTATCTGAACCTTGGCTTGCTGGTATCATTGAGCCTATTTGCCTCGAAATTGAGAAAGGATATTATTGAGCGCAGACAAGCCTGGATAATGATTCTGGCATCTCTCGGCCCTTGGATTGCACATTTGCTATACCAGCTGGGTTTCTCAAAAGGATTGGATATCAGCCCGTTTGGATTCCTTCTGACAGCTCCGCTTTTTGCCTGGGGTGTTTTCGGTAATTATGTGGTATTCTTTTTACCAAGAGCCAGGGAAGCAGTATATCAATCATTTAGAGATGCTGTTTTCATCCTCGATAATCAAATGAACTTAATAGATTTTAATAAGGCTGCAGAGAATTTGTTTAAAACCTTGACTAAGGATTCATTTGGCAAACCAGCAAACCGGATTTTCGAAAAATATCCGATAATCATCAACCTGATCCAGGGAGCGGATAATAATCGAATTCAGGTTAGATTCCATATCGACAATGTTAAGCGGTCATTTGTAGTGACAAACTCAAGTGTCAATACCCAGCGGAACCGTCGGTTAGGAATAATCATTGTATTTCATGAAATCACGGATCAAGTTTTTTTGCTTGATAATTTGAGGGAGAGTGAGGAAAAGTACCGGGTGATTTTCGAGAATACTCCTGTGGGTGTTATCCAATATGATACTACTGGTAAAATTACCATGTGTAACGATGCTTTCGTTCAGGTAATCGGATCTTCAAGAGAACTCCTTGTCGGCCTTAGTATGCTTTCTTTACCAGATGAGATTTTGGTAAAAGCAGTATCAGATTCCTTGAATGGCATTATAGGGTATTACGAACATGAATACCATTCAGTGACAGCCAGTAAGGTTACACCGGTACGTGGATTTTTTGCTCCCATAACGTCAAAAGAAGGACAAATCAGGGGTGGGGTAGGGATAATTGAAGATTATACTGAAAGATTTGAAGCGGATAGGCAGATTGTGAACAGGGAAGCATTTGAGACCATGCTTATTGCCCTGGAATTAGATTTTCTAAATACGGAATTAAATGATATTGATGGCACTTTCAATAGAGCATTAATGAGCCTCGGGTCCTATTGTAAGGTAAACAGGGCTTATATTTTTCGCTTTGATTTTGATCAAAAGACCATGACCAATACTCATGAGTGGTGTTCACCAGGACTTAAAAAGCCGTTTAAGAATTACCAAACCATTAGTATCGAAAAGATTCCCAGATGGATGGAAAAGTTAACAAGGTCTGAGATTATTTACATCCCTAATGTCTCAGAGCTAACTCCGGACTGGATTTCAGAACAGGAAATGCTGGAATCTCAGGATATTAAATCCCTGATCATAGTTCCGATTCAGATCAGAGGTGAGTTACTTGGATTTGCCGGATTCGATTCTGTTAATGAATTCAGATCATGGAATAAAGATGAGATTTCGTTGCTTCAGGTATTAGGCCAGGTTTTTGCCAGTGTAATAAAAAGAAAAGCAGCCAATGAGGAATTGATTTTAGCAAAGGAGACCGCTGAAGAGGCCAATCAGGTTAAATCGACTTTTCTTGCTCATATGAGCCATGAGATTCGTACACCTTTGAGTGGCGTTCTGGGATTTGCAGAGCTTATTCAAGCTGAATCAGATAATGTAGATATTCTGAAATATTCGGAAATTATCTTATCCAGTGGAAATCGGTTATTGCAGACTCTCAGCCAAATCCTGGATTTATCGCGGGTTGAGTCAGGAAATATGGAATTTAACATTGAAACTGTCAATATTAACAGGGTTATCGACGATGTGATAATTCTATTTGCCCCAAATGGAAAGAAAAAGGGTTTGTTTATTGAACGCCAGCTCGGTGGACCTCCGTTGATTATTCAAATTGATGTTCAGCTATTCAGAAGTTCATTGACTAATCTTATTAGTAATGCAATAAAGTTTACAGACCATGGAGGTATCACCATTTCAACTGCCATCGAAACTGTAAAAGAAAAGCGTTTTGGTCTGATTCGAGTTTCGGATACAGGAATAGGCATTCCTGAGAAGTATCAAAATAAGATATTTGAGGATTTCAGGCAGGTGAGCGAAGGCATAAAAAGAAATTATGAAGGGACTGGGCTGGGTTTATCCCTGACAAGAAAATTTGTTGAAATCTCCGGTGGTACTATCAAAGTGGAAAGTAATCCCGGCTTTGGGACTACCTTTACAATGAGCTTTCCTGACCCGCTCATAGAATAGGACTTTCTGTGCGAGCGATTCTTTTAGACATATTAACAAAGATCAAACTGTGGATCGGCCAAAGCAAATACCAATAAAGCCTTCCTGTGATTCCACTGGGCCTGAAAGTTGCTACCTGATGAAGTTCAAATCCATGTTTGCCTTCTTGAATACTGAATTCAAGCCATGCTTCTCCTGGTAGTTTCATTTCGGCAAACAGCAAAAGTCTGCGACTTGTGCGGTCAGCAATAAGCACCCGCCAAAAATCCAATGCATCGCCTGGATGGATTTGCCATGGATGAGTTCTGCCCCGCCGCAGCCCAACTCCACCAACAAGGCGGTCAATGGTGCCTCGAATTCGCCAGATCCAGTTGGCATAATACCATCCTTTATCACCTCCTACTGACCATAGGTTGGAAAGGGAATTTTTATAATCGGGACCGATGATTACAATTTGTTCATTGAGAAATGTTCCAAATTTCGGTACTTCAATGAAACCTGTCATGCGTTTTAACAATCCTGGATCATTCAAAGCATCTTTCCAGCTTGAAAGCACCAGGTTTTGCTCAATCTTGGCGAATGCTAAAACAATTGCCTGATCATAAGTTATGGAGTCAATCCCAAGAAGAACTTCAAGATTATTGTTCTTGCATATCAAATCTGATTTCATGCTTTCAACCAGGTTGGCTGCTAGTTTATATGAAGTTGTGGTAATAAAAAATAGCCAGTAGGAGGATAGTTTCGGACTAATATAGGGAAGGGTTAAAATCCGCCGCTTTAAGTTCCTTACCCTGGCATATCCCAGAATCATTTCTTTATAGGTAAGGATTTCCGGTCCTCCGATATCAAATGTTTTACCAAAACAGTTCGGATGTCCAAGTGTTCCAATCAAATATTGGATGACATTTCTAATACCAATCGGCTGACATCTGTTATTTAACCATCCGGGAGCGATCATTATTGGGAGCTTCTCTGAAAGATCACGGATAATTTCGAACGATGCACTTCCTGAACCGACCACAATACCAGCACGCAGGATGGTTGCCGGCACAGTGCTCAGGGCGAGTATCTTTTCAACCTCCCAGCGTGAACGGAGGTGCGATGAAAGCTCCCCGGAAGAGGGTACAAGGCCACTTAAATATATGATTTGATGAGCTTTACTATTGTTTATGTATTGGACGAAATTGATTGCAATGCATTTTTCGAGATTCTCAAAGTTCTTTGTTGAAACATTCATCGAATGCATCAGAAAATAGGCGGCATCTATATCAAGAGGCAACTTCGAGGTGTCATCAGTCTTCAGAAAATCAACTTCTATGGTACTCAGGTTCGGGTGCTGAAATTCTTCGAGAAACCGGTTTCCAGCCCTGACACAGCAAATTACTTCATGTCCATTTTCGAGTAGGGCAGGCAATAATCTTCGACCAATATAGCCAGTGGCACCAGTCAGGAGGATTTTCATTAAGGTCGTCTAATGGTTTAGTAATTGGATTCTTCTATTTCAAAGTAACTTTTTGGATGATTGCATGCGGGGCAATTTTCCAATGCTTTGGTTCCTTCGTGAATATATCCGCATTTCCGACATTTCCATCTAACTTTTTCTTCGCGTTCGAAAACTCTGCCTGACTCAATATTTTCGAGAAGTTTTTTGAACCGCTTTTCATGTTCCTTTTCAATCCTGGCAATCAATTTAAAAATATTAGCGATTTCTTTAAAGCCTTCTTCGCGTGCAATAAGCTCAAAATGAGGATATAGTTCGGTCCATTCTTCTTTTTCGCCGTTGGCTGAGGCCAGCAGGTTTTCAGCCGTTGTACCAATTTTGCCGGCAGGGTAAGTGGCAGTAATCTCAACCGGGCCTCCTTCCATAAACTTAAAGAACTGTTTGGCGTGCGATTGCTCATTTTCGGCAGTCTCCTCAAACAAAGCTGCAATTTGTTCAAATCCTTCTTTACGTGCCGCTTTGGCAAAAAACTCATAACGGTTCTTTGCCTGTGATTCCCCGGCAAATGCTTTGAGAAGATTATTCTCAGTTTGGGTTCCTCTAATCGACATTTCCAAGTTATTTAATGAGTTTATAAGATAAAAATAACAATTCAGAGACAAGTTCCAATACTTTGGATAAGTGTAGAAAAAACAATTAATTTTAGACTTAATAAATAAACATCAGTATGGAAAATTTCAGGCTAACCATTATTTGTGCTGTATTTTTGGCTGCAATGACTGGTTGCAGTGAAAAGTCGGTAAATGAATTTTCATTTGGCAACCCAAATATTACAGGCATTAACCACGTAAGATTATTGGCCGGGCCTTTTGATGATGCACAAAAGAGAGACCTGCAATATTTAAAAAGCCTGAATCCTGACAGGTTATTGGCCACCTTCAGGTTAACTGCCGGATTGGAGCCGAAAGCTGAAGGATATAAAGGCTGGGAAGAACGTGAGTTAAGAGGCCATTTTACCGGCCATTATCTTTCTGCCTGTTCCATGATGTGGGCTGCCACAGGCGATACTGCCATGTTAACGCGTGTTCGTTATTTAACCCGGGAGTTGAAATTGTGTCAGGATGCCAATAATGATGGATACCTCAGCGCCTTTCCCCGTGAATTTATAGATCGCGTAGAGACGATAAAACAAGTATGGGCACCCTATTATACAATTCATAAAATTCTGGCCGGATTAATTGATTCTTATACATGGTGTGCAGATTCGACAGCACTTGAGGTAGCCTGTAAAATGAGCGATTGGATAAATAAGAGGTGCTCTCAACTGTCAGATATGCAGATGCAAGACATGCTCGATCATACTGAGCAGGGTGGAATGAATGATGCGTTGTACCAATTATTTGCCATTACCGGTAATCAGGATTATTTTGATCTTGCTTCAAAATTTTATCAGAAGAGCTATTTTAAACCACTTGCAGTGTATAAGGATAGCTTAAAGGGGCAGCATGTTAATTCATTTATTCCCAATGTGATAGGGTTAGCCCGCGGTTATGAAATTACAGGAAATGAATCATATCGCAGGATTGTTGAATTTTTTTGGAATACCGTAACCGGGACAAGGTCTTTTGTCACTGGGGGAACCAGTAACGGAGAGATATGGGGATCTGATAATTTTCATATCCACAGCGAGCTGGGACCGTCAAGTCATGAAAGCTGCTGTACTTATAATATGTTGAAACTCACAAGGTATCTGTGGCAGTGGAATCACGATCCAAATTTTTCAGATTTTTATGAGCGTGCCTTATGGAATGGGATTCTTCCAACCCAGCATCCGGTTACGGGGATGTCAATGTATTACGTCCCTATGGCTCCTGGATTCTATAAAACATTCGGAACACCGGAAAATTCTTTTTGGTGCTGCACTGGAACCGGTATTGAGAATTTTGCCAAAGCCGGCGAGAGTATTTATTCTGTTGATAAGGATCAACTCTTTATAGATCAATATATTTCATCGAAATTGGAATTGGATTCTCTTGGGTTCTCCATTGAATTGGTAACCGGATTTCCAGAGAATGAAAAGGTTGAAATCTTGATCCGATCGGAAAGACCACTGTCTTTTTCATTGAATCTGAGAATTCCCCGTTGGGTTGCTTCGGATCCCAAGATAAGTTTGAATGACAGGCTTTTAGATTATTCAGGGAACCCCTCCAGCTATTTTAAAATACGTCGCATTTGGCGAAATGGAGATAAAATATCACTGATTCTCCCTATGTCAGTTAACCTGGAATGTATGCCAGATTCTCCGGATACTTGTGCTGTATTGTATGGACCGGTTGTATTGGCTGGGTTATTAGGTGATTCCGGATTAGACGAAAAGAAAACTTATGGCCATTACGGGCCCTATGAAGATAAGCCAGTGCAAATACCAAATCTTCTTGCAAACGGGTTGCCGGTTGCCTGGGTTCATCGGACAAATGTTAATAATCTTATTTTCAAAGCTCCCGTGCAAGGTGCCGACTCAGTACAAATGGTACCTTTTTACAAGTTGTTTGACCAGCGGTACACAATTTACTGGAGAAAAGAAAAAAATTAGAGAAACAGGCTTACAAGCAATGCTATATTAAGCGCAGTAACTATCCCACCGACTGCATAAAGGATTATCCGAGTCGACGGACTATTTTTATATTTACCCATTACCTTATCGGAGGAAGTCAGGTAAACTTGAAGAAAGATAGTAAAGGGAAGCTGCATACTCAACAGCATCTGGGAGAAAATGAGGCCATTGAACGGATTAGAAATGACAAATATGATACTCGTTGCTAAAACAAGTGATATAATTACACCTAATCTGGAGTGGTTATCTTTGATATCATAAGGTTCCTTATACATTCCTGCAAAGATGGACCCGGCTGCCATTCCGGAAGTTATGGTTGAAGCTATTCCCGCAAACAGCAGAGCCACAGCAAAGATCACTGATGCCTGACCGCCGAGCAATGGTTCCAAAATTTTATGTGACTGCTGCAATTCGGTTATGGGAGTTTTTGTTTTAAAGAAAGTGGCGGCAGCAAGCAAAATCATTGCGCTATTGATGGCCCAGCCGATAATCATTGAAAACAGGGTGTCAAATAGCTCGAAGTCAAGTTGTTTCTTAATTATTTTGTCATCCTTCAGATTCCATTGTCGGCTTTGTATCACCTCGGAATGCAGGAAAAGGTTATGTGGCATAACTACGGCTCCCAGAACACTCATAATGATGATCATGGACCCTTGTGGAAATGAGGGTGTAATCCATGCCATGGTTGCTTGTCCCCAATCGATATTTACAAGGCTTAACTCATATATAAATGAAAGTCCGATTATTGAAACAAAAGCAATTATCCATTTTTCTATCAGCCGGTATGAATTGGATAGCAGCATGATTATCACAAAAACTAGCACAATTAGGGCTCCTGCCCTGATGGGAATATGGAAAAGCATATTGAGTGCTATTGCACCCCCAAGAATCTCTGCGAGGGAGGTAGATATTGAGGCCAGCATGGCGGATCCCAGGATTGCCTTTGAATAAGCCGGTTTAAGGTAGGTGGTGGCGGCTTCAGAAAGACAAAGCCCTGTAGCAATGCCAAGATGAGCCACGTTATGTTGCAGAATAATCAGCATGATGGTTGAGAGGGTTACCATCCATAGTAAAGTGTATCCATAGTTTGCACCTGCAGCCAGGTTTGAAGCCCAGTTTCCTGGATCAATAAACCCAACGGTAACAAGTAAGCCCGGTCCGATATACTTGAATATTTCGAGACCCCCGAAAGCGGGCTTATGATCGCGTCTCTTTAAATCAGTAAAAAACTTCATAATCAACTTTAAGTTGGCAAATTTACCGAATTGTATTGATCAAAAGGGTTATAACCCTGCTGAATTCTCAGTTCCGGAAGTGAGCCTTTATCGTCGAGGTTGCGCACAGGCAATTTGGCCATTTTTTCCACCTCAATTGATGCAAACCCGAATTCTTCAACTACTTTTCCCAGTATCAGATACACCCCATACCCTTTAAATGGGTATAGACTAAGGCTTTGAGGGAAGTGAACCGTGTCAAAGAATTCACCGGTATCATCTAAAAAGCAGCCAAAATGCATCAGTTCGCGTTTTATGGTCCGAACGTATTTTATCACCACAAGCTGGCCAACCATGCGTACTTTACGGCCAATATGTGCAGCCATCTCATTGGCTTTTATCTCACCCCGGAAAGGTGTTTTCAGGAGATCAAAATAGGAACAGGTTACAGGGAATCCAAACAGTTCGATCTCATCATAAGCATCTTCGAGGCGGTTTCGTTCCAGATCGGGGAGGGTGAATTTCTTGCGTGGAAGCGTAAATAGCTGGTCCTGAAGCTCTTTTGAATCCTTTTTTCCGAGAAGCATATGGGCTTCCCAAAGAAGAGCCGATTTTGATTTTCCAGTGAAACCGAAAGCGTTTACGCGAATGAGCAGAATCAACTGTTGTATGCCAATCCTGATGCGGCTTACAAAGTCTTCCAGATCGCTGAAATCACCATTCTCCTTCCTTTCATTTGCGATAAGGATGCCCATTTCCTGTTCAACATCACTAACATAGGTGAATCCGAGATAAATATCCTTGCCGATGATACGAGTATATTGGTTGGAATGGTTGACACAGGGAGTATGAATAGTAGCACCCCATCGCCGGGCTTCGTTGATATAGACCCAGGCGGAATAGAATCCGCCAAAATTATTGAGTACAGCTACCATGAACTCCTTCGGGAAATAGGCTTTGAGATAGAGGCTCTGGTAGCTTTCGACTGCATAGCTTGCAGAGTGTGCTTTGGAAAATGAATAAGCGGCGAATGACTCTATTTGGCGCCAGACCTCATGGGTAACCTCTTCTGGATATCCTTTTTCCTGACAGTTCTGGAAAAATTTGTTTACAATTCGCTGAAATTCATCCTTCGACCTATATTTTCCACTCATGGCCCGGCGGAGAACATCGGCATCGCCAAGGTCGAGACCAGCAAAATGGTGACAGACCTTCAGCACGTCTTCCTGATAAACCATAACCCCATAGGTTTCTTTCAGCTGCTGTTCCATAACCGGATGCAGGTAGGTGAATTTCCCTGGGTTATTGAAACGGTATATATACTCTCGCATCATACCAGAGCTGGAAACGCCTGGGCGAATTATGGAGCTTGCAGCCACCAGGGTGAGGTAGTCATCGCACTTGAGTTTCTTCAGCAATCCACGCATGGCGGGACTTTCAATGTAAAAACATCCATTGGTTTCTCCTATTTTGAGTAGTTTTTTTACCCGCTCATCCTTTTTGAATTTTTCCACCTGTCGGATATCTATGCTAACCCCACGATTTTCGCGGATAATTTCCACTGCTTCATGAATATGGCCTATTCCGCGCTGGCTGAGGATATCAAGTTTCTCGAATCCGATATCCTCCGCAACATACATGTCCCATTGGGTGGTAGGAAATCCTTTCGGGGGCATATCAAGTGCAGTGAAGTAGGTGATCGGCTCCTCGGATATAAGCACACCGCCGGCATGAATACTCCGCAGATTAGGGTAATCTGTCATTTTTAGTCCGATCTCCCGAATATGATCTACCATATCTGTTTTGTTCAGTGGGTTATTGGGATCATCAATCAGCCGGTCGATTTCGGCTTTAGGCAGGCCGTAAACCTTCCCCAGCTCACGAAGTGTGGATTTGCCGCGAAAGGTTGACATAGTGCCAAGCAAAGCCGTATGCAGATACCCATATCGCTTGAAGATATAATCCTGTACTTCGTCGCGGTCCTTCCAGGAATAATCGATATCGAAGTCGGGCGGACTTGTGCGGCGGGGGTTGATAAATCGCTCGAAGTAGAGGTCGAGGTCGATGGGATCAACATCAGTGATTTTCAGACAATATGCAACAACTGAGTTAGCTCCTGAGCCCCGGCCTACATGGTGAAACCCGCGCGACATGGAATAGCGGATAATGTCCCAGGTAATCAGAAAATAGGCTGAGAACCCAAGACGGGCAATGATATCGAGCTCTTTCTGCACCCGCTGAATCGCTTCTGAATTGTTTTTGCCATACCGGTGCCGGACACCGTCCATTGCCAGTTTCGAGAGCAGATGGTAATCATCGCGGCTATTCCCTGTGAAAGCCTGCTTATTCTTGACGGTCGTGAAATCGAATTCTGCTTCACATTGAGATATTACCTGCAGTGTGTTCTGAATGATTCGAGGATAGTCGTTAAGCGCTGCTTTTAGTTCGTGAACAGGCCAGAACCTCTCGCCGGGATCGGCAGTCTGATCTCCGCTAAGCTTGGACAATAATGTGTTGTGATCAATCGCCCGAAGGTTTCGATGAAGTTGATACCCTCCATTGTCCGCAAAAGTTACCGGATGCATCAGGACTATTTTTGATTGGTTCGACTTGAATTCTGAGCTGATGAGCCTGCGTGTTTCCCGCATACGGATACCCACCCATTCATTATCATGGAGCCTTGATTTAGGATGAGAGCTTAACGGGTAAACAATGAAGCAGTTATCGAGATTTTCCGGCCGCTCGGGTAGGGGGTTGCCCGAGATGTTATGCCGGGTGAGGAGGTCGTTAAGCTCGCGCATTCCCTCACGGTTGCGGGCAATCCCTGTATACCGGAGTAAATCGCCGGTATGGAATTCGATCCCGGTGATCGGTTTGATTCCTGCTTTTCTGCATGCTTTAACGAAATCAGGCACCCCGGTAGAGTTGTTGATATCAGTTAAAGCCAGGGCTGTCAATCCGGTCTTCAGCGCTTCCTCCACCAGGTCGTCGATTGAGAGGGTTCCGTAACGGAGACTGTAGTAACTATGGCAGTTTAGAAACATAAGAGGCTCGCTAACGCTCCCTAAAAGGCTCCCTTCGGTCGCTAATAGGTTCGCTTCGCTCACTAATTGGTTATTATTTAATCAAATTATCGATTATAATATAAGAAATATTTCGTTATTGGAATATTTTGTAACATTACATTCTGTGTATAGTCAAACTGCTGAACGGAAAAGCGACATGAACAGTAAGGACAATCAGTACAAGCAGATCATCGAGGAGAACCAGAGCCGGATCAGGTCAGTGTGCCGGTATTATGCCGGGACATCTGATGATTCGGAAGATCTTTATCAGGAAATCCTGATTAATGTTTGGAGAGGACTGGAGAAATTCCGGGGGGATTCTCAACTATCTACCTGGGTTTACAGGATCGCGGTGAATACCGCCCTCTCATTTGTGAATAAAAAGAATAAATATCTCAATTTCAACACTTACCTGGATGATGGCAAAGCTGCCAACCTGGTGGGTGAGGATCGGGAAGAATCAATTGTTCACGAAAAACAGCTTGAGCTTATGTCCAATCTGATAAATCAATTGTCAGTCGTTGACAAAATTATCATGTCGTTGGTTCTGGAAGAATTGAGTTCGAAGGAAATCTCTGAAATCGTAGGAATCACGGAGAGTAACGTCAGGGTGAAGATTCATCGCATTAAGGAAGAACTCCGCGAAAAAGTGAAAGGAGGGCAGTATGACTTTTAACAACAAACAAAAAAACAATGAGGAGCCTGTGAACCTGGACCAGGTGATGGATTCTCTCAGAAAGCTGGATGCACGAAACAGGAAGTTAATGCACGGTATGTATATTTTGTACGTGGGCTTTGCATTAATATACACAGGGTTAATGATTCTCAATCCTGATCCGGAACTTACCATTAACCATCGTTTGCAAGGTGGTATGTATGTGTTGATTTTCGGTATGTCAGCAATATACTTCCGGTATCATTTCAGAAAGAATAAGGATGTCGATTACAGCGCCCCGGTACTGGAAATGCTGACTGCTGCCAGAAAGCGGCATAAATTGTGGACGGCTGGAACCGTAAGTTTTATTATTGCATTAGTTGGACTAACCGATATTGTCGTTACATGGGCGATGCTGGATGATAGTTTTTTATCAGGTTATGATCTGATAATCAGAATATTGATTATACAATCTGCTTATTTCCTGACTATGGGGATATCTTTTATGATCGGATATATAACATGGAGAAGAAAATCAATGCCCTTGGTGCATAATCTGACCAGAATTATTGAGGAGTTACAGAAAGAAGGCTGACGCATTACTTTTTGTACAATCCATTCTTTACATTAAATCGCCCAATGGTCCAAGATTTATATTAAGATCACGGTCAGTGAGATTAAAGTGTTTCTTTAATTCTTCCATCTTCATCTCAAGTTTCATCAGAGTTTCCCCCAATCTCTCAATCTCATCATCCGTAAGTGAACCGCCATCAACTCTTCTCATTGCCTGTTTTTCAACGAGCTTTCTGATAAGTTCTACCAGAGTTAATACCAGTTTTGCCAGACCGGAATCAGCGTTATCAGGTGTGAGTTTAAGTTTCGACTCCTCAGTATTTGAAAGTTTTTCAATCTCTGCTGAGATTCCATCGATCATTCCAGTATTAAAGAGGATTTTATTTTCACTCATCTTGTTGTTTTCCAGGATATTATTTAATTGACTTGTCGACAAAGTTATAAGGAGGCCATGGTCCTGTGAGCATAAAACTCAACAGCGGATTTCTCTTTTGCATCTCAGCTACCGCAACAACCAAGGTGTCTTTCTGGTCCTTATCAAGTAAAAAAAGCGCATCAATTATGTTTGTTTCGGATACCATCTTCCTGAAGGTATGCATGGTATTCATACCTGTGAAATATTCAGTGATCTCTGCGATGACGGTTTCAGCATATTTAAGCCTCAATTCCTCAATCCTATGTTCCCGAAGCTTTTTATTAACATAATCCCTGAATACAGAATTGCCTGACTCGGAAGTGATGCTCTCAGCATGGTCTATTCCGGCAACTATTCCCGACGACAACTCCGCAGTTATCTTTTCGGGATCACAAAAAATTTTCAGTCCAAATTCAAGCTTATTTTCAACAAAATCAAGATTTTGACGAATTTTTGCATAATTTCTTTCGAGCATTGTATTGAGCTCTTCAATGGAATCCATTATGGAACCGAAGCGCATGGGAAGCAACGTAAATCCTTGTGAAAGCGCCTCAATGACTCCAGCGAATTCAATAACTTTTTCTTTTTCGGCGGTGAAGTCCGCTTTTTCATTTTCGCTTATTATGGCGGAGATACTTTCATAGGAAACCTTTGTTAATTCAGTCCCTCCGATGCCCTGTATTCCTTGCAGTTTAGAGTGAAGGTTTTCAGGATGTTCACCAGAAGATACCAATGCGTAAATCATTCTTGCCATTTATTTCCCTGATTTAAGTTGTTCCATTGTTTCAACAGAGCTAAGCATTAATTTGACGCCCAGATAAACAAGGTCGATATCGGCAACAGAAATAACAATGTCACCGGTAAGAATCACTCCTTTATTCAAAACTCTGTCCAGCAATTCAAGAATGGTGATGTCTTTTGATTGATCTACAACATTTTCGCGCATCACTATTTTTCTTTAATTGATATAAAACTAAATGGCGGCCAAGGTCCGGTAAAATCAATAAAAAATCCAGATTTCTCATTGGTGCGTTTTAGCTGCTCCACAAAGGAAACAAACTCTCGAACCTTTGTTTTTTGAACCAGGAAAACGGCATTAAGGATCATTGTATCTTCCCGTCCGGTAAACTCTTTTGGTAGCAGGTTATTAAGGCTGGTGGATTCACTAAGGTCTTCAAATCCATTGAAATACTCCTGTCCATAAAATTTGCAAAGTTTGTCAATTTCATTTTCGATAAGATCGGTTTTTTTTCTTTTCAGAAGGAATGCTTTCCCGGGTGAACTTGCCATGATTTGTTTTTCCAATTCAGCTGCTTCTGAACTCAATTCATCTATTTTCTCGCTAAGAATTTGACGATTACAAAAAACCTTGACTGCCCATTCTTCCTTACCATCAATATAATTGAAATTCTCGTTGAGCGATAGGGAATAATCCGATATGAATAGACTTAATCTCTCCTCAGAATGAAAAATTGTACCAAACTTAAAAGGGATTACGGAACTTGTTTCCATGACCTTATTTATCACAGCCACATGCTCTCGGGCGTTAGATTCCAGCCAATCAATTTCAGACAATTTTGCCTTAAAGTTTTCTTCCGAAAATTCTACGTCGTCAACACACTTAATGATAACATAGAAATCATCAATTTTCAGCGAAACCAAAGCATTGAAGCCTTTGATGACTTCCATGTCCGGCGGACTGTTTGTCAGGCAGTACACGTAAATCAGATTATTATTCATATCGGGCCGATCCTTTCTATAAAGATATTAGTTGTCAGAGCCATCCGACCCTTCAAAAGAGTTGAGTCTTTCGAAATAAGTAACTTCAAGGTTTTCGTCCATTTTAACCGAATAAAAGAGCCGGATCTGTTTTGGGGGCATGTTCATTGCTTTAAGAAATGAATCGTCCTCATATACCTCTGCAATTGTATTCCATATATCATTGATCTTTTCAATTTTAACCACAGTCACATCATAACAGGTTATATTCTCCTTTATGAATTCAACCACGGTTTTTTTTACATCCATTATTTTGCTCATTTTTTATCCTCCTTAGTTATCGGATTGCCACCTTTTTTCATATTGTGTCCGCAGGCTGGACAGAATTTGTATTCGAACATAAATCGCCATGTTTCACCACACTCCGGGCATATTACATCAAGTGGCTGACCACAATCAATACAGAACTTCTCTTTTCCGGCTGTTGTTTTGTTGCATTTTGGACATTTGAAAGCGCTCATATTCCCCTCCATTCGTTATTTATTTTGTTTCTCTTCTCTTATTCTTTCCAGTATCTGAAGAATTTCATCTTCTTTTTGATCATACTCCTCTTCGCTGATTTCATCCATTTCAAACCTCAGCTGCAGAGCCATTAACCTTTCTTTAATGGCACCTTCATCAGAAGTTTCTTTCTCAATTATCTCATTAATCTTTTTTGCAATAAACAGGAGCATATCATCTATTACAAACATTTTAGATCCCCTTCGTGTTAATAGCCAGGTTTACGAAATTGTATGGAGGTAAAGTCCCCACGTATTTAAAGGTCATAAAACGACCGAATTTTTCATCGAGTTCATTTACAACTTTGTCAAATTCAGGTTCATTTGTGTTTTTAATTAAAAAAGCAGAATTCAGGATCATCATTTCGCCGTAATTGTCGTTAATCTTAACCTCCTCTGAAATTGGAGTCAGAACATTTAAAATTAGATCCTTATAGTTTGAAGTCTCCTTTTTCAAGGCTTCAACAACCATTTCGCCGATTTTCATTCGTTGATAGTGGGTTTTGTCCACCGGTAGGTTAATTAGTTTATCCCGGAGGGACCTGATATTGTCGTACTTTTCAAGAATGCCTTCATACATGGCTGCTTCATGAGCAAGAACCTTAAGGCCCAACTCTTTTTTCCCATCCATTTTAATCAGCATTTCATCAAGTTTCTTATATTCTTTTTCAAGAATCCTCAGAATTCCTGCTTCATCATCATGTTCAGAAATGGTCGAAAATCTGACAGGCAATACCGAGAATTCTTTCATAACTTCCTCGAGAACTTTTTCATGAGTAGTCATATTTACTCTTCTTGCCTCATATTGGATGATTGGCGAATTGCTGACTATCGCACTGATATCCTTGTAATTGATTGCATATACGACATCTGCTCGCTTGCCCATTCCCATCGGACCATAATCCAGTGGTCCGGTATGCCTGATAATGCAGTAAATGTATTTTCCTTCTTTTTCTATTTCAACGCTATTTTC
Organism: uncultured Bacteroidota bacterium; assembly: GCA_903919065.1. Classification (GTDB taxonomy): domain Bacteria; phylum Bacteroidota; class Bacteroidia; order Bacteroidales; family UBA12481; genus UBA12481. Next base: position 10,844 of record CAIXHD010000345.1, on the reverse strand, counting down.
CATGGTGCTTCTTTTTCCGGGTTTTATAATTCCCACTTTTCGGGAAAAATCTTTAAATCGATAAAATTAAAAATCGGCAAAGGTGCTGTATAAACAAAGTCGCAGCGATCCTCGAATCTATTGCCAAGGTCGGTCATAATATTATCGAATTCTATCTCCCGGCCGCTATTGACAAGAAAAGCTGTATTCATAAAAGTCGCATCGCCATTGGTTTTATTGTTTTTGTGCTCAAAAACTGATCTCCGGAATGCATCAATTATAATTTCACTTTCGGCAGCTTTTTTCTCAATCAAGGCCGAGGTTACCAGATCACCTGCTTCACGAATTTTCAGGTTTCTCTTTTCGGGGTCTGTCAATTTTTCTATCTCGGCTCTGATTTTTGGAAGTTCGGCATGTTCAAGCTCTATTTCCTTATAGATTTTAGCCATGTTCTTCCATGTTCCCCTGACATTAAGCTCAACCTTGTTTTCGAATTGCCTGAGCAATTCCATAAACTCGCTGTATCTGCGGTTAAGTAAGTTTCTTATTTCGTCGGGGGTAGCTGCTATAGTCCCAAACCTGATAGGTATGACGCTTCTGAATTCGTTCATCACTACTTCAATGACCTTTTGATGAGCCATCATGTTCTCCGGATTAACAACGAATTTGCTGAGAGGATGGTCACTAACCACCATGCATAAACCATCGAAGCCAATGGTGGAAACCAGGTCGTTTCTTCCTCCAACCCCGATTGGCCCTAAATTAACATCATAATCGGAGGCTATGATACAGTAAATATATTTTCCGTCACGCTGCATATTATTCCTTTATTTTAACTAAAATCATATTTTCCATTACTTTCTCCCTTGCAAAGGAGATACTTTCTTCGCCCGAGGATTGCTTGAAAGCCAGCGAATAGTCACGTAGCAACTTATAGGCTTTTTGCACCAATTTAAAATTGTCGGAATCACTGGTTCCCTGTCCATTGTCTGGATGAAAAATTTTTGCTTTATCCAGAAAAGCCTTCTTGATTTCAGCTTCCGTTGTTTCCTTATTCAGTCCGAGTGCTGTTTGGGCTTCGGCAATATGTTCCGGATTTAACTCAGCAACCTCAAGAGTATAAAAGCTATAGCAGGGTAGGGGTCCTACGATTTTGAAATTTAAGAATCCGTTAAATTGCTCATCCAGCTTGTCGATGGCGGTTTCGAATTTATCCTTGCTTATTCTGTGGATAAGAAATGCGGAATTCGTTACCATCTGGTCATTCATTGCTTCATGAACTTTAATATCCACGCTCAGGGAAGACAATGCATTCAATATTTCTAATTCAACCTGCTTATTTTTTTCATCCAGTTTTCTTTGAACCAACATCCCTAATTTTACCTGATCCACTTGAGCAATCTTATCCGGATTCAAGAGTATATCATTCTTCAATTCAACGATTTCCGGGAGGTTTGCTATTTCTTTCAGGTTATTGCTAAAATCGGCCCAGGTCACCGCGAGATCTATTTCGCTGAGGCTTTGAATCTTCTTCAGTGATTCCATGATAAGATTATTGCCACGGTCAAGTATCTGCATGACTTCGTTTTTTGACTTGACAATAGTGCCGAGCCTCATCGGAAGCAGCATGGTGAATCCCTTGGCTGTTAAATCTTCAATGGTTTTTTGATGGTGTACCAGCAAATGACCGAGAGATTCCCTGTCAGAATAATCAAGATAGGTACTGTTTCTGTCGGAAACTATAGCTGAGATATTTTGAGTAGGTATCGCATAGATCCCTGAATTTTCTAATGACCTGAAAATTTCGGCACTATAGAAGTTGGGAACGATTCCGTAGATATATATTCCTTTTGATGGCATGGCTATTTTTTTAGAGCGTTTTGAGTTAATACCAGCTGGATTGCTTCTTCAAAATGTTTTTCGGTAATACAAATCTTCCCTGCCAATTCGGCCGGATTTCCACGGTTCAAATCAATCAACTCACGGATGGCCAGCATAGCTGCCTTGCGGCAGATAAATTCAATATCCGAACCGGTAAGAGTTTCTGTTTTTATTGCCAGTTTGCTCAGATTCACTTTTTTACCCAATGGTTTTTTTCGGGTGTGAATACTGAATATTTTTTCGCGCGTAATCAGATCAGGAAGTGGTAATTCGAAAATCAGGTCAAACCTTCCACTGCGAAGCAGTGCTGGGTCGATTAAATCGATCCTGTTGGTCGCAGCCAATACTATCACCCCTTTCAAGTCTTCTATTCCATCCATTTCAGTCAGAAACTGACCGATGACCCTGTCGATCACACCTGAGCCAGAACTATCGTTACTTCTACGTGGCGTGAGGCTATCAATTTCATCAAGGAATAGAATACATGGGGAAGCCTGTTTGGCCATTCGGAAAAGTTCCCTTACTCCTTTTTCAGACTCTCCGATATAGCGACTTAAAATCTGCGGTCCTTTTACTGAAATGAAATTCACTCCGCTTTCGCTTGCCAGGGCCTTTGCCAGGTAAGTTTTACCAGTACCGGGTTTTCCATGAAGTATGATTCCCTTTGGTGGCTTGGTATCGGCAATTTTAAAAAGTTCGCCATATTTCAAAGGCCACTCAACCGTTTCCATCAAAGCCTCCTTAATGTCATTTAATCCGCCAACGTCATCCCATTTAACATCAGGAACTTCAACAAATACTTCCCTGATTGCTGATGGTTCAACTTCCTTCATAGCGTCAAGGAAGTTATCCATCGTAACCTCGAGTGACATTAACAGTTCATAGGGTATTTCGGACATTTCGAAATCGATTTGCGGAAGAATCTTCCGTAAAGCGGTCATAGCTGCTTCCCTTGCGAGCGCCTCCAGATCGGCACCAACAAAACCATGGGTGATTTCAGCCAGTTTTTCCATGTCCACATCAATGGAGAGAGGAATTCCCCTGGTATGAATGTGGAGAATTTCCAGACGCCCTTTTTTATCAGGTATGGAAATCGAAATTTCGCGGTCAAAACGACCCGGTCTTCTAAGTGCAGGATCAATTGAGTTTGGAATATTTGTAGCTCCGATCACAATAACTTTTCCCCTGGATTCCAAGCCGTCCATTAGCGACAAAAGCTGAGCAACCACACGTTTTTCCACCTGCTTTTCGCCGCCCATGTCCTCGCGTTTAGGTGCGATCGCATCTATTTCATCTATAAAAATGATGGAAGGGGCATGCGCCTGGGCTTCTTCAAAGAGTTTACGGATTCTGCCTTCGCTTTCTCCATAAAACTTTCCCATGATCTCAGGACCAGAGATGTTGATAAAATAGGCGTCAGTTTCATGGGCAACAGCTCTTACGATGAGAGTTTTGCCAGTGCCCGGGGGGCCATATAGGAATACTCCTTTTGGTGGCGTAACACCGAGGCGTTCGAAGATTTCAGGGTATTTCAGCGGAAGTTCGATCATCTCCCTGATACGTTGAACCTGGTTGCCCAGTCCGCCAATGTCTTCATAAGAGATCTTTCTTTTGGTTTCACCTTCCTGCTTTGCCAGTTCAAGCTGAAAAACAGTATTCGGATGAATAAGGACAACACCCTCAGGATTGACACCAGTTACAGTATAATCAACAGAGCGTGATCCAAACAGATTGGCTCTCACCTTATCGCCTTTTGCCACTGGCAGTCCATTGAAAAGCGAACCAATGTATTTCGCATCCTCGGCTTTGAGTGAACCGGATTTGGTTTCGGGCTTGAGTTTTATTTTTGAAGCCTGACGACAAGCTGTTTTAATGATCTTTACTTTCTCATCGATCCCAGCCTGTGCATTCTCCCTGGTAATTCCATCGATCTGTATAATTTGCTTGCCCCGATCTTCAGGATAGCAGGGCATAACCTTTACCGGAGTTGAACGCTTACCTTCAATAACAATGACAACACCACTCTCCAGTCCGAGCACCTTCATATCCTCAGGATCGATCCTTGCAATAGCCCTGCCTACATCCTTTACCAATGCTTCTTTTACACGCAGTGAAATTTCGTCTTTAATTTTCATGATGGTAATTAGCATTATCCGAGGTGAGTACTTTTCGTCTGGTGGCTGCTTTACTTCCGAAATTTAAAATCAGCCCTGTATCTATATCGCTGAATTTAAGGTAATCAACCAATTGGTTTTCAAATGCTTTTCGAATGTGCTCCTTTACCAATACCTCAATGATAACACAATCATTTACGATGATGTCAGCCTGATACAATCCAACTTCATGATCATCGTAGAATACTGCTATCTGATGCTTTGTAACACATTTTAACCCTCTTTGCTTCAATTCCCTCAAGAGGGAACTTAAATAAACCTTCTCTAATAATCCAAAACCCAGCGAATTGTATACTTTGTGAAAGGCACCGATAATAATCTGGGTGGTGACCGAATCACTATTTTTAGTTGTTGTCATCATATTATTCTTCTTTTGTATTTTCAGCGAAAAGGCAGGCTATTAATTTGTCCAGACCTTTCAGACCTTTAATTTCTTCAGGGAAAGCAGGTATTTCAACCTTGTTCAGCTGACTGAATGATTCGCTTATCTGATCAATGTATTTGGCCTGTCCAGCCTTCCTTGTTTTGCAAAAGTCACAACCATCCGATACCATCACATTATTTACTATTATCTGCCTGGGATTGATTTCTGATTTTCCAAGGTCGGAAAGTAATCTTCCAGTTTCCAAAATGGCCATAGCTTCCGGAATACAAACTGGTATGAATTCACATTTTTCATCGTCTTTCAAGATGTTTTCAATCCGCTTAACTGTTCTTTTCAAGCTTAGCAGCAAAGCATCCACATCGTCCTGTTGGTAGGTTCCAGCGAAAGAAGTGATTATATATCTGTATTTCCACCTCATCCTGGCGGCAACCTTAATCCATTCATCCAGCATTTTTGGAGAAGAGATCAGGCGCAAAGCGTGCCCAGTCGGGGCAGTATCCACAACATATTTCTCGTAATCTCCGGCATCGATGAAATCTATGATTGTTTTGAAACTCATTACTTCGTCGATGCCGGGGATCGACAAGGCAAGCATTTCGTCAATATCATCATTGTCTAGATTGGTTGACGTTTCGAGCAGCTTTTTAAGCTCCTTCTTGTGGTCGGTTTTGAATCCTTCGAGAGCCTCATCTGCAACCACTTCAATTGCTGAAAGATTGGGACAGTCATTAATTTCAACAACTTTAAAGCCAATTTCCTGCTCAAGGCAATCTGAAACAGAGTGAGCAGGATCAGTTGAAATCAGTAAGGTTTTGAATTGTTTCGATAATGCCAGAGCGGTTGCAACAGCACAGCTGGTTTTGCCAACGCCGCCTTTTCCTCCAAATATGATAAGTTTAAGGTCGTTGCTGTCCAAACCATTCAGTGCCATGACAATTATTTTTTTATCCTGATTTCAAGGATTCCGTTGGTAAATTTGTTGCTGAGGTTCTCTTTTCTTACTCTGACCGGTAGCAGCAGTTCCTTTCTGTAGGTGCGATTGGTGCCGACTGCTGCAATTTCAAGGATATCCTCCTTTAGGTCGATTTTAATGTCTGCTTCTTCGATTCCGGGCATCTCGGCAAGAATTACGATCTCATCCTTTTCGTCAAATACGTCAGTGATTGGCTCTCTCTCCTCATCAACTTTTGGTCCTTCAGGTGTTTTTTTGATATTACCGAAAGTCTCCACTTTTGGTGAACCGCCGGAGGCAGTATTTATAGTAAAACCATAAACACCTTTCATCCCTTTTTTCAGGTGATCCAGATTGATCTCTCCTTCCTTGCTCATCATTCCTTTTTCATCGAGCTTGCCAGCAAGATCAACTAATTTCTCGATACCCTTGAATAATCCGCCAATTCCGAACAGATCAAAATCGGCATTCTGTTCTTTTTCGTTGTGTTTATTGTCTTTTTCGCCCATGACTTTATAAATTTAGTTTTGAACATTTCCTGATCCTCTTCTTTTGCAGGGGAATACATTTTATTAAACAGATCAATATTCTCCATTTTAATAATTCCTCTGGCTATTACCTCCGCAAATTGCGCAAACAACTTGTTGGTTGCCTGCAATCCGGTCTCCTGGCAAAATATGCTGAGACATGCCTTGGTATCATTCTCTTTATCTGGTGCGTAGATTTTAATAAAATCACTGATGGTAGTTGAAGAATCCGTCCAGATTGACCTTCCTGAGATTTTCATTTTAAGATCCTGTAGCAATGCCTCATATCCTTCTTCGATTGTACCGAATACCCTGAATTTCCCTGAATCAAAGCATTTAAGATTGCCGGGATTGTTCCTGCTAAAACCTGCGGGTCTTGAGGCGGAAGAGTTAAATGAATCAAAGTCGACCACCAGAGAATGATCAGAACCTGTTATATTATAGTCTAACGGTAGCCTCCTGATATTCACATTGGGTTTTATTTCCGGTACAGATATAATCCTGTCCCAGCCAAATAGAAAAAACAATATGAATATAAATCTATACATCTTTTATATGGTACTGCTTATTCTGCAATGTTTTTTGCTTCAAGCTTTTCCAGCCGTGCTTCTAGAGTTTCCTGCTGCTTCATGAGCTCTTTTTCCCTGGCTTTGGTCGACAGATAGGTGTCTTCCTGCCACCAGTTAATACCCATTTCCATCGCTTTATCAACTGAGGCCATCAGCAGTCTGATCTTGATGGTCAACAAATCAATGTCTGCGATCTGAATTTTTATATCACCGGCAATGACAATCCCTTTATCTAGTACTCTTTCGAGAATGTCTGCAAGCCCGGTAGCATTGATGGAATGCGTTGGTTCTGCCATGGAAATAGTTTTTAATAGTCTATCGACATGGTTTTGAATTCCGATTTTGGACTATCCCCTTTTTTTACCTTGGCCACTTTGGCACCAGGAGTTTGCATCTGACCGGCTTTTTCATCATAATAGATCTGAATCTCTTTCAATCTGATCTGAATAATTTCCAGTCTTTGCAACAACTTGGTCTCCTCGCTTTTGAGCCGAGTACGCTCTTTTTCCATCATGTATAATTTGATAAACTCAGAATCCTCTTTGTTTGGAATACCCGATTTGGCAACATTCTGCATGCTTTTTATGCTTTGAAGGCCTTTTAATCCGCTTGAAATTGGCATGATTTTAAGATTTTTACTTGTTAAAATGTTTATGTGCTGGCCTTGATCAGGAATATTGTTGGATGAGTTCATCTACAATAGCCTTGACTTTTTCCTGATTGGTTTTCGAACCAATCCGGCTCGTTTCGGATGTAAGAATATCCTGGCAGATCTTGCGGAACATATCTTTCGATTTGGATGGAGTCGTTTTCAGCGTAGCCATGGTTTTAGCGATCATGATAGAACCGCGGATAGTGGGGTCAAATTCAGTTTTACCTGATTCACGCAAACCCCTTACGATTTTCACTATTATTTCGGTGTCCTTTAGTGAAAGATCAGATTTTGCCATGGTGATCCTAAGCTCAGTTTCATAATCGAAATGGTCCAGATCCATAGTTACCATGCGGTCGCGCAGAGCATCCTGCGTTCTGTTAACACCTGCATATTCTTCAGGGTTCGAGGTGAAAATTGCACGAAATTCGGGATGAACCTTCATGTAATAATCCTCTTCTTTTGCAGCCGAAGTGCTAAGCATTCTCTCTTGAAGGATAGGCAATAAAATGTTGTTGGCTTCAGGGCGTGAGCGGGTAAATTCGTCATAGATTAATGTGAATCCATTTTTCACGGCAATGGTTAAGCGGTTGTTTACCCATTGCTTAGTCATATCCTCTTCATATTTGTGGACAGAATGAATGAATTTGTCATCCAGTTTCTTGTATTTGTATCCCTGTTCACTTCCGATAAGATCTGATGTCTTATATTCGGCATCACCATGGATAATAACGACAGGCCTTCCGATTTTGCTTGCAAGATGCATGGCAACCGTTGTTTTCCCTGTTCCTGATGGGCCCCTGAAATGAACAGGGAATCCGGCTTTTATATAGGTGAGTCCCCGATTGGTTACATCTTTAATATAATCGGTTTCTACAAAGTTCGACATTGGTTTGAGTTCCAATACCGTATTCATTTCATTATTATCGCTCATGGTGTGCTAATGTGTTAATGTGCTTATGTGTTGTTGTGTTAATCTGTTTTAGCTAAGCCGGGTTAATGGCCAAAAGGGAGGTTAGGCATTTGCTCCATCGTTTTTTCCCAAATAATTCTTGCCTCTTCAATTTCCCGGGTTATCTGTTCTTTTGTTACTAGAAATTCAGCCTTTCTGGCTCTATATCTCGCTAAAGCTTCCTGTTGTTTCAGTAAACTCGTTTTGATATTATCGGATATATGCTTCATTGTCAATTGCTTTAGAGACAGAGTTATGTGTTCCTACCTGAATCCTTTTCCACCGCAATTGGTACACGGTAGTCCATCGGTTGATTTCCCTTTTCCTTTGCACTGGGGGCATTTAATATCAGTTGATATTTGATTTTGCCCTTTTCCACCGCAAACTATACATGGTACTCTGGCCCCCAGAGGGTTCTTGCCGGAACCGGCACAGAATACGCACTTTTTCAGAGGTTCACCGACTTCAACTTTCCCGGTACCATCACAAACCAGGCAGTGCGAAATTGGAGAGAGCAAATCAAACGGATCCATTCCGGTTCCTTTGCAATAAGCGCAGTCAAATATTTTTGCCATAGTATGATTAGTATTATTTCTGAAAAATGCCGAATTGGACACTTTGAGAACCAAAGTGTCCAACCCAGCTGACTTCCAAATGCTATTTCAGCGGGAAGTATACATTTTCAACCTTCTGAACTTTGTTTTCATCGAGCAAATTCCTGGCTACAAAACCAAGTTTCATTCTGGTTTCACCCAGTGGAACTTCCATCTCGGAGATTTTTACTCCTTTTGGATGTTGGTTGATATAATTCAGAACTTTTGTTTCCAATGAAATTGGTGCTTCAGGCTTGGGTGTTGCAACAGGCTGAACAGGCGCCTTAAATTCTATGACAGGTTCAGCCGGCACTTCCTTTTTTGCTTCCACAGGAGCTTCTTTTTTTACTTCAGCAGGAGCTTCTTTTTTTACTTCAACTGGAGCTTGTTTTTTTGCAGCTTCCTTAGCAGGTTTAACCAATCCGGTTTTCCTTATCTGAGCCATTGCATCCTGCATTTTGGTCCACTCTGCCATGCCGACAACTCTTTCGTGTGTCAAATCGCCCAGCATATTAACCGTAGATTTCTGGATGTCTTTTACTTCTTTGCGAATAGTTTTTATCGAAGTATGAATCCCTTTCATTATAGCATGAAAGCCGGAAAGTCTTTCAGTTTCACCATTGGCCAGATCCTTGCGGAGCTTGTTTGCCATTTTTTGGTTCTCCTTACTTATTTCAGCCAATCTTTTTTGGAATCCGGCAAGAAGTGAACGGGTATACTCAACCCTTTCAGCAAGGTTTTTACCCAATTCTGCCCTTAACTCTGCTGACATATCCAGGTGTTCCTTGTCAAACTTCTCGAGCAGATCGTTTGTGTTTTTGAAGATGCTTAAAACTTCATCATTGATGCTTTTGATGTCGTCATTGATACCTTTCATCAAAGCTTTAAATTCCTTGATCCTGGTTTTTTCATTTTGAGCACGTTCGGCTCTGTTTTGAGCAAAAGAGATGTCTTGCTCTACAGACATTTGAGCTCTCTCAGTAGAGAATTGGTTGACCATGTTCAGTGTTGAAGCCTGAATTTCCTTAACTTCCGCCTGAATGGAGGCCATTGTAACATGAATACTTTTCATTAAATCCTTATAGGTACTCAACCGCTCCTTTTCTCCCTTTGCCAGGCCTTTTCTTAAGGCGGCAGCGTTAGCATTTAAAACAGCGGTCATCTCCTGATGATCTTTGTTAAACCCCTCAAGAGTTTTCTGAACGTCGTTTACCAGCTCTTCATTTTCCTTAATTCGTTGTTTGAATGAAGCAAGCAGCTCTTCACTCAGGTTTTTCATTTCAGCTCCTAGTCCCATTTTTCTGTCTCCTATTGTTTAGTGTTTATTGTTTCTTGTTTAATTAATTTCCTTAATTAACTGATCTTTAACGTTTTTAATGTCCTGAACTAAAAGGTTGTCTCCTTTTTCAAGTAATCCCTCCAGGTATTCCATCATGGTGTTATGCATTTTTTGGAAATTCATGAAGGTCCTCATGACAATTTCTTTTCTCCTTTCCTGCAAATCGGAAATCTGAGAAAGTTGTTCTTTAATGATTGCGATTTTTTCGTTGGTATCAGGTGCGGTAATATCCTTTATGCCCAGCAAACTATTCTTAAGTGTTTGGGCAGTATTTTTCTGGTCTTCGATAAAATTCAAAAACTGGCTCTCGGCTTCTCTTTCTTTTTCATCGAGTGAGCTGAGAATTCCAGACATCATGGTGTTGTAATCCTTTTTACGCAGAGACCCGTTTTTTGCAAGAGTTTCGCAAATCCGGTTATTCAACAAATCTCTTTTCACTTTAAGTTCACTTAATGAATTGTGAACGTTATCGAATAGTGAATGGGAAGATTCTGTGAAATTTTCAGAGGATTGAAAAGCAGCCTGGATTTTTTGAATCCGGGATTCATAGGAAGTAATGATGTTATCGAAAAAACCATCAATATTAATGTTTGGCTGATTATTCATTTCTGATCCATTTAAATGTTGGGGAGAGAAGTGGAATCTGTAATAGTAAAGGGGAAAAAGAAGAAATTCCTGGTAACCATGCTTTCCAGTAACATGAAAGGATGTTTTAGCAAGAATAACTGCTTAACTGCGGAATAGCTTATGCGGCTTTTGCAGTTAATCCAATAGCTTCAGCATACTTCAGATAGGTCTCAACAGAAGCTACTACTATTCTTGCTTCAATTGCAAGAAGTTC
>CAIXHD010000344.1 GCA_903919065.1 uncultured Bacteroidota bacterium | reverse complement strand
CTGCAGGTGCAACGGTCCAGGATAACTGGGGTGGGGGCGACCTGTACAATCAGTATCTGGCGCAAAAAGGATACATAATACTGAGCGTCGATAACCGCGGTACCAAAACACCCCGTGGCCGGGAATGGAGAAAAAGCATTTATCGCCAGATAGGAATTCTGGCATCAAAGGATCAGGCCGCAGCAGCTAAGGCAATCATTAATAAGTATTCTTTCGTTGATTCTTCACGGATAGGTGTTTATGGCTGGAGTGGCGGAGGTTCCATGACACTGAATTGCATGTTCCGGCATCCTGAAATCTATAAAACCGGTATAGCTGTGGCCTTTATCAGCAATCAGAAATTTTACGATACCATATATCAGGAGCGTTACATGGGGTTGCCGGATGATAACGAAGAAGGATATCGCGATGGATCCCCCGTAACCTGGGCGAAATATCTGGAAGGAAATTTATTGCTTATTCATGGTTCGGGCGACGATAATTGCCACTACCAGAGTTGTGAAGTCCTTGTAAATGAACTTATCAAGGAACAGAAGATCTTCTCAATGATGGAATATCCGATGCGTTCACACGGAATTTATGAGCGCGACGGCACCACAACCCAATTAAGAAAACTATGGACCGCCTGGTGGTTGGACAAATTGCCCGCCGGACCAAAGTAGGGGAGGACCAGTGTGTCCTCCCGAAGAAGAAGATCGAAACACGAAACACGAACCGAGCCGCTAGGCGAGCTCAGCGAAGCTAAACACGTGACACGAAACGCGAAACACCGAACACGAATTTCTGTAGGGGAGGATCCGTGGGTCCTCCCATTCCCGTGGGTCCTCCCATTCCCGTGGGTCCTCCAATCCCCATGTGTCCTCCCATCCCCGCGGGTCCTCCCATCCCCGCGTGTCCTCCCATCCCCGCGGCTCCTCCCATTCATGCGTCGATCATTGTCCATGGCGTTGGCCGGAAGCCTGAGTCTGGCCGCACAGCCCGCTGCTGACAGCGGTGCCGGGCCCGCAGGCCCTGCTGGCAAGGCTGCGCTCCCCAATTACATCATCTTCCTCACAGATGATATGGGATATGGCGATCTGGGCTGCTACGGAAATGTGATTAACTCTACCCCGAACTTCGATCGTTTTGCTCTCGAAGGAGTCACGTTAACCAACTGTCATTCCGCCGGTACTGTTTGTTCTCCCTCGCGGGCAGGAATTCTGACAGGCAGAAATCCTTATCGTTCAGGCTTTAATTATATCGCCGGAGGAAAATCATTTCTGAAAGATGATGAGATCACCCTTGCAGAATTACTGAAGCAGAAAGGCTACCAGACTGGATTCTTTGGCAAGTGGCATCTTTCTAATCTTGCTGATTCAACACAACCAGATCCTGGTGACCAGGGTTTTGATTACTGGCTGGCCACTTCATTGAATGCTTTTGAAGGACCGGAAAATCCAAAGCTTTTTATCAGGAATGGAAAGAAAACAGGAACACTTAATGGTTGGTATTGCGATATAGTAGTTCAGGAGAGTCTGGCGTGGTTAAGCCGTATCGATAAGCAAAAGCCCTTTCTGTTGGTCGTGTGTACCCATGAGCCGCACACTCCTGTTAATCCTCCGGATTCGCTAAGCAACACCTATATGAAGCCCGCATTACTTGAAGTAATCAAGGAGGTAAATTATGGGGGAGTGGATCGGGAAGGGAAATATGATCAGGCAAAAGCAGCGAAATATTATGGAACTATAAAACAGTTGGATAACGCATTTGGTCGTTTTGTTAATGGAATTGATAGTGAGGGATTTAAGGAAAATTCACTGGTTTTCCTGACCAGCGATAACGGTCCGGAACATCCGGTCAATCTCGAGGAATCCAAAGGCGAATGGAATGATCCTCCACGGGATTATTGTTACGGAACACCCGGAGAGTACCGGGGCATGAAAAGATACCCCTATGAAGGCGGCCACCGGGTTCCGGGGTTGGTGAGGTGGCCCGGTAAAATTAATCCGGGCACTGTATCCGGTGAGTTGTTTAATGGGACCGATTTCCTCCCGTTATTCTGTAAGATTGCCGGAATAAATGTTCCTGCCGACCGAAAAATTGATGGTGCTGATGCTTCTAATGCTTTAATCGGCAAAAAAGTTTCACGAACAGAACCCTGTCTGTGGATTTTTCCTGCCCATGAGGATACCTGGTTTCGGATGCCCCACATGTCGATGCAAAGCGGAGATTATGCACTGCTGGGCTGGTTTCCTCCGAAAAAGGAGGACCAGGGGATCATTCCTTGGGTAAAGCAGTCGATTCCGGTACGATTCGAACTTTTCAATATTCAAAAGGATCCTGGCCAGAAGATCGATATAACCTCCTCAAATTCAGAAATATCAAAAAAATTGTCGAAAATCATGATTGACCAGTGGCTCGATATTCGACAGGATTTCATACACATTACCCATAAACAATGAATTATGACTAACCCCAGACTTCAGTCTGGGGATAACAATCAGATAATATGAAGAATACACTCAAATTCCCGATCCTCCTCACCCTGGCCCTGGGCCTCGCGCTGAACCTCTCTGCTCAAAATCTGAAACCAGTTTACCATTGGAACTTCGATACCGTGGTAAACCATAAAGTATCCGAATCGGTTTCAGGTACCCAGGATACTATTGAAGGAACCTTCAGGGAAGTTGTCGGAATTGCTGGAAAGGCCATCCGGCTCGATGGATTCACTTGCCTCGCTAGCCATCCTGCTGATAAAACCCTCGCAGGTGCTAGTTCCATCACCGTCGAAGCCTGGGTTGCACTTGGAGCCTATCCCTGGAACTGGTGCCCGGTAATAACCCAATTCAAGGAAGTGGAAGGCGGTTTTTCATTCGAGATTGGCCCCCGCGGTGAATTGGGAATGAAGCAGCAGATTGGCGGAAATGTGTTAAGCTGCATTTCGGAAACTCAGATTCCACTGAATACCTGGACTCATATTGCTGCCACCGTTGAATCCAGTAAGGGGATTCGCGTATTTATAAATGGCATGGAGTCTGGCAAATACCTGACTTCCCGGAAACCGGACTTTACGACAAACGCCGACACACGTATCGGTATGAATTATACGGATGTTTATCCTGCTTATCGTATTGGAACAGAAGGTGGCGATACTCCCTACTGGTTTTCTCTCGATGGCATTATTGATGAAATTAAGGTATTTAAAGGCATTCTCAGTGACACGGACCTGACAGGGATTTATAAATCGGCGCTGCCGGTATCGAAACCCGATCTTCCGCTCAGGCAGTTCCCTCGGGTAGCTGCTACAGGCAAATTCAAGGCTTTTTATACCAACCTGAAATATTATGAGGAGTGGGATGAACAGTGGCCGGTCGCTGCTGACCCTGATATTGTGGTAACTTTTGCCGATTCACCGGTTAAGTACATTTTTTGGCGCGGAACCCGCTATTCCCCGGCATGGGTTACCGATAATAACCTCTGGATGGCTGATCAGAGCGTCGAAACCTGGAACGGCCCGGAAGGATGCCTCGAGCACATGCAGGACCGTCACTGTAAATATTCACATGTCAGAATCATTGAGAATACCGATGCAAGGGTAGTCGTTCACTGGCGCTATGCTCCCGTCAGCGCTTATGATAAGCTCCACCTTGCAAATGAGAAAACCGGCTGGGAACTTTGGATCGATGAGTATTATTATATCTATCCGGATGCAACCTCCATCAGGAAAGTTACCTGGAAAACTGAATATATATGTGCACCTGTGCAGTTTCAGGAAACACTGCCGCTCACAGAGGAAGGCCAGCTTCAGGGAGACGTTATTGAAGCAGATTATTTGCGCATTGCCAATCTTAAAGGAGAAAAACAGGAATATGATTACGTCGAAAATCCGGCTGCCGGAAATAGTAAGAAAGTCCCGGAAAAGCCTAGCATCCAGCAGCATAATTTCAAATCTTTTTATGATCCATTCATTATTTTTGAACCCGGTAACAACATGGATTACATTTCCGACCGCAATATCAGCAACCTGAAATCACCCGGATCTTGCAATCACTGGCCGGTTGGCCAGGCTTACTGCGATGGCCGGCGTGTAGTGGCTGCCGATCGGCCTACCCATTTTCTGGGATT
>CAIXHD010000343.1 GCA_903919065.1 uncultured Bacteroidota bacterium | reverse complement strand
GACCTGGAAAAGATGGATCTCTCAGGGGCTATTAAAGTGGTAGCTGACTCAGTGCTGCGAATGGAATCGCTTAATATTCAGGTGTCAGGTGCCGGTCGGCTCGATTTTGCCATCGAAGCTAAAAGTCTGAAACTCGATCTTTCCGGTGCTTCGGAGTGTGATTTCAGGGGCAAGGTTGATGAATTGCGTATCCAGTTGTCAGGTGCCGGTGATTTTGATGCCCTCGACCTGATAGCTAATGAAGTAAAAGTCGATTTGTCAGGCGCTGGAACAGCAAGGGTATATGCAAAAAATAAACTCAATGTCTCTATATCCGGGGTGGGCTCTGTTCGCTATCGGGGTGAGCCGGAGGTTCAGAAAAGTATTTCTGGCCTTGGTTCATTGAAAAGAGATTAATAAATAAACAGTCATGGAAAACGAAAAAATTGAAAACGTAAAAGCTCAGATGCGTAAAGGTGTTCTGGAGTATTGCATCCTCACGATAATGAATCAGCAGGACTGCTATGCTACCGATATTCTTCGCAAACTGAAAGATGCCAGGTTGATCGTGGTGGAGGGTACGCTTTATCCGTTGCTCACCCGTCAGAAAAATGCCGGCCTGCTCAGCTACCGCTGGGAAGAGTCGGTACAGGGACCTCCGAGAAAGTACTATAAACTCACCGACGCCGGAAGGGAATTCCTTAAGGACCTGGACTCATCATGGGAAGATCTCGTGAAAGCCGTCGCCCTCATTAACCAACAATCTTAATTCCGCTGCAATGAAAAAGTCAATAAAAATCAACCTGGGCGGAATGGTCTTGCATGTCGACGACGATGCATACGATCTTTTGAGAAATTATCTGGATCAAATTCAGATGCGCTTCAGTCAGGTACCTGGAGAATCGGAAATACTGAATGATATTGAAACCCGCATGGCAGAACTGTTTCAGGAAAAGCTGGTGCCGGGTAAAGAAGTCATCAATATGGAAGATGCCGTTGAGGTCATCGAAGTCATGGGCAAGCCGGAAGAAATCGGTGATGCTGAAGAGGGTGAAGAGGCTGGTCCTTCCATGCCTCCGCCGCCATACAGGATGCACGGTCGCAGGATGTACCGCGATCCTTCCAATCAGAAAATCGGAGGCGTTTGTGCCGGTTTAGCCGCCTATTTCAGAGTCGACCCCGTTTTGGTGAGAATCCTGTTTGTGGTTTTCACCCTGACCTACGGAGCCGGCATCCTGGTATATCTGGTTATCTGGGCAGCCGCACCGGTCGCCCGCACTTCGGCCGAAAAGCTGGAAATGTATGGCGAAGAGGTTAACGTATACAACATTGAGAAACAAGTGAGACAGGAGTATAATTATGAACCGGGAACCCCGGCTGATCAGCAGCAGGTTCGCCGCGGCAGCCAGGATTCACTGATCGGACGAATGGTGAAAGTCTTTGCCCATATTGTGCTGGTGTTTATTAAGATTATCGGATTCATCATCGCTTTCTCCTTCATTATTGCCGGAATAGCTATCCTCGGATCCATGATCGGACTTACCATTAACGGCAGAACCTGGTTCATGCATTCCGACTGGAATCTGGGCAATATCGGTTTGGGTGATGCTGTAAACTTCTTTGTTTCACCGGCCACAGGAACCATTGCACTCATCGGGATTATCCTTTTAGTTGCCATTCCTTTACTCGGCCTGATATATGGTGTGGTTAAGGCTATCTTCCGATTTAAGGCTCACGACAGGGTTGGCGCCGCCGGCCTATCCGGATTATGGGTGATTATCCTCATCGTTTTAATCGTTCTGGGTATTAGCGAGGGAGTGAAATATTCCATGGAAGGCAGAACCAGGGTGACTAAAGAGCTCACTATACCACAAAATAGAAAGTTGATTATTAAAGCATTACCAAATCCGGCTGAGATTTCGGATAAAATGGCCGAGTTTAATTTTCACAGTGAATTCTGGATTACCCGTCAGAATGATTCCGTTTGCCTCCTGATACGCCCGACCGTGACCATGGTTTGCAGCGATGACACCATTGCAGGTATCGAAATAAAAAGAACTGCACGCGGACCTAATTTCCGGGAAGCACAGCAATTTGCCGATGAAATCAATTATACCTGGAACCAGCAGGATTCAGTGATCTCGCTTGATCCCCTGTATCGTCTGTTTCAACGCAGCCGGTTCCATGCTCAGCAGGTTGATGTAACTATCGATCTTCCTGCCGGTACCGTAGTCTATCTTGATAAAAGCCTCAAGGAAATGCTCTATTCAATTCAAAATTCCGAAGATACCTGGTCGGGTGACCTGGTGGGAGACGAATGGATCATGACGCCCGAGGGACTTACCAGAGTGCAGAAGAACCTAAAGTAACAGGTTAGAGATTCGAAGGCCAATTTTGAATGATGAAATTACAGAGTCAAATTTCGTGGTAAGCGACGAGATCCCGTTGTTCAACGGGATGACACTTCTCCGAGGTTAACCTGATCTTGAATTTTCAAAACTCAACATTGGCCTTCGAATCTCATCATTCAAAATAGCGTGTAGTTTAATTGTTCAGCCGGCCCGGGGTTAATGGTTCGCCATCCCGGCCGGCTTGAACATTTTTTATAGATTTGTGGAATATGGAAAATCCATTCTTCAGTTCCCGTCATCCGATCATGCAATTGCTTGCAATGGTCTTGATTACAATTATCAGTACGCTGGCTGTCATGCTTTTATCATTGATTGCCGGAATTTTTATTTTTAGCCTGCCACTCAACGAATGGGTGAACCTGCTCGACATGAATAATCCGGCAAACCTTCCGGTACTCAAATTCATGCAAATCACTCAGTCACTTTCCATGTTTGTGATTCCCCCCATGGTGTTTGGTTGGTTCATGATGCGGAATCCATTGGAATATCTGTCTTTAAATAAGAAGCCCGACAATCGGCTGATGATTTCGGTACTGGTTCTGGCTGTCGCAATACTGCCGGTAATAAACCTGCTGGGTTTGTGGAACGAATCCATGAAACTGCCGGGATTTTTGTCGGGCATCGAAGAATGGATGAAAAAAACCGAAGAACAGGCGGGTGTGCTCACAGAAGCTTTTTTGACTGTCAACACCTTTCCGGGATATCTGGTGAATGTGCTGATGATCGTTCTGATACCCGCTTTTGGCGAAGAGTTCTTTTTCAGGGGAGTGCTCCAGAAAGTATTTATCCGATGGTTTAAGAATGCACATGTCGCCATCATTTTTGTCGCCATCATTTTCTCCGCTTTCCATTTTCAATTTTACGGATTTATGCCCCGCGTGGTTCTCGGACTGATTTTCGGATTCCTCTTTTATTGGTCGGGCAATATATGGTATCCGGTGATTGCCCATGCTATCAACAACTTCATCCCGGTTAGCCTTACCTATTTTTTTCGAGAAAAGTTCGACCCCGCAGAACTTGATCAGGTTGGTGCCGGACCCGATTCATGGTGGTGGGCATTGCCTGCCGTGGTACTCAGCATCGCAGTAATTACTTACTTTTACAAGACTACTAAATCCCAATTAACTAATAACAGTCTCGAATCATGAAAAAGCTTCTCCTCCTTCTCGCCGTTTCTCTGCTTATGCAAATGGGCTATAGCCAGACTGATAAGGATACTGCCAACCAGCTTAAGATAGGTTCAGATATGCCGGAATTCACGCTGATGACTCTTGATGGAAAATCTGTTTCTTCAGATGATTTGTATGGGAAGGTTGTTCTGATCAATTTCTTCGCCACCTGGTGCCTTCCATGTAATCAGGAATTACCGCTTGTTGAGACCGAAATCTGGGCAAAATATAAGGACAATGAGAACTTTATGCTGCTGATTATTGACCGGGAAGAAAAGGCGTCAATCGTAAAACCCCACATTGAAAAGAAGAAGTGGACCATGCCTTTTTATCTCGATGAAAAGAAGGAAGTATATACCCAGTTTGCTGTAAGGTTCATACCCAGAAATTATCTGTTTGACAAAGAAGGACGTCTGGTTCTGCAATCCATGGGATTTAAGAAGGACGAATTTGAGGTGTTGAAAAAGCAACTGGACGAAATGCTGAAATAGTAGTGTCAGCGTTCAGTATGCTTGTCAGAGAGTGCTATTTCTCCCCTTTTCTTAAAACATACACTACACCATAGGCTTCTGCTGATCGGTGGCGATCAATTTCCGGCAGATTACCATAATGCTTCTCGATGCAATCCCATACGGTGGCGAGCAGTTTATCAACCTCTTTGCGGATATCAAGCATCTTCTCATCTGCCCGCGCTGTTGATTTATTGGCGGTTACCTGATTATAATATCCATCCCTGAACTGATCGTACCAAACTTTTACCCGGGCAGCGTTCGGGGAATTGATCGGCATACCACCAGTCTTTAACCGCTGGTTTTCTCCGTCGATAATCTTTTTACCCCATTCCAGAATGTCTTTGTCGCACCGGAGATCTGGCAATCGGTGCCCGTAATCTGCCAGTCCATAAAATGACCTTGCCGATTCAGGAATCTCTTCACGGATAATGGCCAGATTGAATACCTGGATGAAGTGCGATAAATAAAGTCGTGTTTTCACCAGTTTCGGCTGGTATTCCTTGTTAAAGGAAATCTGTTGCCTTCGGGCCTGATTCTGCAGGTGCTTGGCTCCCTCTAATTTGTTGATGATATTTCTTAACGGATGGATGTATGCCGCTGGAAATGCCAGCTGGGCAATTCCCGATATTTCCGCCATATGGGTGCAGGCATGCAGGGCTTTCAGCCTTGCGACATCAGTTGTTGGTAATCTTCGGTAGGGCATGGAGTTCTATTCAGGATGAATATACGTATATTCGTTAATTCAAAAAAATATTCATCATGTTCGATTCGCAAGTTTATTTAAACAGACGGGCTCAGCTGCGAAAAAAAATGGGCAGCGGGCTGATATTAATAATTGGAAACGTTGATGCAGCGTTCAATTACCCTGATAACCAATACCATTTCCGGCAGGATAGCACTTTTCTCTATTATTTTGGACTTGACCACGCCGGACTCGCCGGAGTGATCGACCTGGATTCCGGGGAAGACTGGATTTTCGGCAACGATGTGGATATGGATGATATTATCTGGATGGGCGTACTTCCCTCAATATCGGAGCTGGCATCAAAAGTGGCAGTCACGCTCACTGCCCCTTATGCAAACCTCGAAACCATTGTCGCTAAGGCTGTACTTCAAGGCCGCGAAATACATTTTACCCCTCCTTATCGCGGAGAAACCAAGCTGGAACTGGAGCGTCTGACCAAGATTCCCGCAGCTGAACTAAAAGCAAAATCTTCCCTTAAACTGATAAAAGCTGCAGTTGACCAGCGATCAATCAAGGATAAACAGGAAATTGCCGAAATCGAAAAGGCTATCGATACCGCTTACCTGATGCACACCACGGCTATGAAAATGGCTATGCCCGGTACTGCAGAACAGTATATCGCCGGTACGATCGAAGGCATTGCAATGGCACACGGCGGACCGGTTTCTTTCCCGGTTATTCTGAGCATGAACGGACAAACGCTGCACAATCACGACCATAGCGGAATTCTTGCAGAAGGCCGGATGATGGTGGTGGATGCCGGATGCGAAACGGGTCTGCATTACGCTTCCGATCTTACCCGGACAGTTCCCGTGGGACTGAAGTTTACACCCCGCCAGAAAGCCGTTTATGAAGCGGTTCTCCAATCAAACCTCAAGGCAATCGAAGCTATCAAACCTGGCATCTTCTATAAGGATGTTCACCTTTTGTCGGCTGAAGTTATGGTGGATGCCCTTAAAGCTATTGGCCTGATGAAAGGAAATACGAAGGATGCAGTTGCAGCCGGTGCACACGCCCTGTTCTTCCCACACGGCCTTGGACATATGATGGGTCTTGATGTGCATGATATGGAAAATTACGGTCAGATTAATGTTGGATACGACGATGAAATCAGGCCGTCAACCCAATTCGGTCTTGCCTTCCTGCGCATGGCACGGCGGCTTCAGCCAGGTTTCGTGATCACCGTGGAACCGGGATGCTATTTTATTCCAGCCCTCATCGACCAATGGAAATCCGAAGGCCTGCATACCGAATTCATCAATTATGATGAAGTGGAAAAATACAAGGATTTCGGCGGCATTCGCATCGAAGACGATATTCTCGTTACCGAAACCGGCTGCCGGGTATTGGGTAAGGCGGTACCGAAGACGGTGGCTGAAATAGAGGATCTTATGTAGGGGAGGAGCCATGCCTCCTCCCGGATTAAAAGGACCTTTCGGCAAGAGGGAGGACGCATAGGTCCTCCCCTACGTAAGGATGTCACGGCTTCAGGTTAGCTAACAGGAACTCCCTGTTCAGCCTTGCAATATGCGCCACTGAAATGTTTTTCGGACATTCCACCTCGCAGGCACCGGTATTGGTGCAGGCACCGAATCCCAGCTCATCCATTTTGGCAACCATGGCTTTGGCCCGTCGCACCGCCTCGGGACGACCTTGCGGAAGCAGGGCCAGTTGCGAGACTTTTCCGGCCAGAAACAACATGGCCGATGAGTTTTTGCAGGTTGCCACACAAGCACCGCATCCAATGCAAGCCGCTGCATCCATAGCCTCATCCGACTTTTCCTTTTGTATCAGGATGCCGTTTCCGTCGCGCGCAGATCCGGTGTTGACAGAGATAAATCCGCCGGCTTGAAGAATCTGGTCAAAGGCGTTACGGTCAACAATCAGGTCCTTGATCACCGGAAATCCACCGGCACGCCAGGGTTCAATAACGATGGTATCACCGTCCTTGAATTTACGCATGTGAAGCTGGCATGTGGTAACACTTTCATCCGGACCGTGGGCCCGGCCATTGATAAACAAACTGCACATGCCGCAGATTCCCTCGCGGCAATCATGATCGAAAGCTACCGGTTCAGCATTTTGCATCACCAGCTGCTCATTCAATACATCGAGCATTTCAAGGAAGGAACTATCTGGAGATATATTTTTCAGCGAATAGGTTTCAAACCGTCCTTTTGCCTTGCGGTTTTCCTGCCGCCATACTTTTAATGTCAGGTCCATAGGTCTTATTCTTTATAATTCCGGGTTTTTACTTGGATAAACTCATAATCAAGGGATTCCTTGTTCAATTCAGGTTCTTTATCAGGACCGTTATATTCCCAGGCACCCACATACTTGAAGTTTTCATCGTCGCGCTTGGCTTCACCGTCGGACATGGCATGCTCTTCACGGAAATGACCGCCACACGACTCTTCGCGATGTAAAGCATCCTTTGCAAGTAATTCGCCCAGCTCCAGGAAGTCAGCCACACGATTGGCTTTTTCAAGTTCGATATTCATGCCATCAGCACTGCCGGGAATCCTGACATCATTCCAGAACTGTTCTTTAACTTTCTTGATTTTGACGATACCTGCTTCCAGACCAGCCTTGTTGCGGCCCATTCCAACATGGTCCCACATCGCCAATCCGAGCTCTTTATGCAGAGAATCCACAGACCGTGAACCCTTAATTCCCATCAGTTTATCATTCCATGTCTTTGTGGCTTCAACGGCTTCACCGAATTCAGGCTGCTTGGCCGGATCCATCCGGGGAACTGATAATTGCGATGCAAGGTAGTTCTGAATGGTGAACGGTAAAACGAAATATCCGTCGGCCAGGCCCTGCATCAAGGCAGATGCACCCAACCGGTTGGCACCATGGTCGGAGAAGTTGGCTTCGCCGATGGCAAACAAGCCCGGAATGGTGGTCATTAGCTCGTAATCAACCCATAACCCACCCATGGTATAATGGATAGCCGGATAAATCATCATCGGGGTTTCATATGGATTCTCGTCCACGATTTTTTCATACATCTGGAAGAGGTTCCCATATCTTTCTTCGATTTTGGCTTTTCCCAAACGATTGATAGAATCTTTGAAATCAAGATAAACTGCCTGACCCGATCCTACACCAAAACCGGCATCACACCGCTCTTTAGCAGCACGGGAGGCCACATCACGAGGTACCAGGTTCCCGAAGGCAGGATACCGGCGCTCCAGATAATAATCGCGTTTTTCATCGGAAAGATCAGTCGGCTTAAGCTTGCCTGCCCTAATTTTCTCAGCATCCTCTTTTTCTTTTGGTACCCAGATACGGCCGTCGTTTCGGAGGCTTTCACTCATGAGTGTCAGCTTCGACTGTGATTCGCCGTGAACAGGGATACAGGTCGGGTGGATTTGCACAAAAGCCGGATTGGCAATGCATGCACCTTTTTTATATGCTTTCATGATGGCACTGGCGTTCGACCCCATAGCGTTTGTGGAGAGGAAGAACACGTTTCCGTAACCGCCGGTGGCCAGCACTACGGCATGACCGAAATGCGATTCGAGAGCTCCGGTCTCCAGGTTGCGGGTAACAATACCGCGGGCAATACCATCAACAAGAACTACATCCATCATTTCAGTACGCGTGTACATGGTCACGTTTCCAGCTGCGATCTGGCGGTTCAGCGCTCCGTAAGCACCCAGCAGCAATTGC
This sequence comes from uncultured Bacteroidota bacterium, assembly GCA_903919065.1. Lineage (GTDB taxonomy): Bacteria > Bacteroidota > Bacteroidia > Bacteroidales > UBA12481 > UBA12481. The sequence continues at coordinate 1,913 of CAIXHD010000343.1, read as the reverse complement.
TGTCCGGTTTGTCCGCGGGCGTAAAAAGTACGTGATACCAAGGCGCCCCCGAATGACCGGTTATCAAGATACCCACCGTAATCGCGGGCAAACGGAACACCTTGTCCCACACATTGATCAATAATCTGATTGCTGACTTCGGCCAGCCGGTAAACATTGGCTTCGCGGGCACGGTAGTCGCCACCCTTGATGGTATCGTAAAACAGGCGGTAAACGCTGTCGCCATCATTCTGATAATTCTTGGCAGCATTGATACCCCCTTGTGCAGCAATCGAATGTGCCCTGCGGGGACTGTCCTGGTAACAGAAGTTCTTCACCTTAAAGCCAAGTTCCCCAAGTGAAGCAGCTGCTGAGGCACCGGCTAAACCGGTACCGACAACGATTATATCGAATTTTCTTTTGTTCGCCGGATTAACCAGGTTTTGCGACGATTTATATTTCGACCATTTTTCGGCCAGTGGTCCGACTGGTATTTTTGCGTTGAGTTTCATAAAGTTAAAATTGTGTAGGGGAGGACCCATGCGTCCTCCCATTTGGTTTATAACAAAGATGAAATCTTGACCCACAGCGGAATGATCGCAAAGCCCCCGGCTACGATGATGGTATAAACCCATCCGAGGAATTCCAGGCGCTTGCGCCAGCGGTTATCGCTGAGGCCAAGCGTTTGAAAGGCTGCCCAGAAAGCATGCGTCAGGTGCAGTCCAAGAACCACCGCTCCTATCACATACACTATGTCGATCCACCACCAGTTGATGAAAAATGTTGTGACCAGATTATAGGTGTTTTCAACCCCATCCACAGTCCCGCTTTCGAGCAGCTCACTTCCGGAAAACTTCACCTTCCAGAAAAAATTCGCAATGTGGATAACCAGAAAAATCAGCACCAGGGAACCCAGAACAAACATGTTCCGCGAGGCCCACGTGCTGCTGTTGCCGGATTGCTGCTTATCATAACCAACCGGACGTGCCCACTGGTTTTTCAGGGTGAGGATACCTGCATACAGGATGTGCAGGATAAATCCGATTGCAAGAATAGGCTCCACCACCCGGATAATCGGATTGGTTCCCATAAAATGAGCCGCATTATTAAATAGAACACCCGATTTGTCGAACAGGATCATGCTGTTGACAATAAGGTGAACTAACAGAAAGGATATCAGGAATAACCCCGATAAACTCATCAGGAACTTCTTCCCGATGGATGAGTTCAGGAAACTTGCCATAGATGTTAGGTTTTAGTCAGAAACAGAGAATCGCTGAAATTATGGTTTTCGGATCATAATTCCAAGGATTAATATAACCATATTATCAATAGCCGCGGGTTTCAACCCGTGGAATCAGGATGGTGTTTTATGGTTATTTGGTAAACAACCGTGCTTTATCCCGCTTGGCAGCCGGACCCGTCCAGGCCTCCGGAATGGTTTTCCAATTAGGTATCTGAACCGGTTTAATGGTACCCTGCTTTCGTATCCAGCCGGTTAATAGGAACCGGAAATCCATATCCGATGAAACAATAAGCCGTTTGGCCGCCTCTTCCTTGCTCAATCCGGCACCGCGGCTGAGATGGTTACCTCCTCCGCTGCCCCGGTAAGAATTAAGCGCAACTTTATATTTTTTTGCTGCATCAAACGGCTTTCCGTCCGACATGCGTAATATCGTAACCATCTGGCCGACTGGCTTGCTGAGGTCAACGGTGTAGTCGATCCCCGCAGCCGAGTCGAAATTGTAATAGGCATTCCTGAGCCGCCAGGTTCCATCCGGCTGCTGGTCCATATTAATCATGGCATCGTCAGGGCCTGTCATGGTCTTCATCCAGATTGAATAGGAATAATTCAGGTATCCCGATATTTCCGAACCTGTGAGGGTGATTGTGTATAGTTGATTTTCAAATCGATACAATCGGAATAGATCCTT
>CAIXHD010000342.1 GCA_903919065.1 uncultured Bacteroidota bacterium | reverse complement strand
TTTAAAAAGATATAAAGCAGAAGCCAGTAGCTGATCAGTCGGCCCGGCATATTCCGAAGCTCCAGAAGCAGGTAGGCAATCCAGACCACTAAAAGCGAAACTCCCACCAGACCCAGCTCAAACCAGATTTCGAGAATCATGTTGTGCGGGTAATAGCGGGTATCCAAACCCTGAGTAATAATCCCGAAACTGCCGATCCCATATCCGAAAAGAAACGACCGCAGGTTGTGAAAAATCCCTTCGAACGACTGCTGTATAAACAGTATCCGGTCGCCCGTGGAATCATCGGTGCTGCCCTCCGCTGAGGCCCCATCAAATAAAGAGGTAAACCGACCAACCGACCGGCTGATGAGGGTGGCGGTTGATTCAAACTGAAGCATCAGGAAAATCGCCAGAATCGCCATTATCGTCCCGGCGCCAAGCCACCATACCGTTCTCGTTTTTACAGTAAAGGTTATAACATGAACGGAATTAAGATAATACAAACCATAAACCACAACAGCAAAAAGGATCGGCGCCCTGGCCCCAAGCAGCGTCAGAACAACCACCACAGCCACAACAATCAAAATGTCCACCCGCTTCGAAAAGACAGCCTCTTTCCCTTTTGTCAGAAGCAGCACGGCAACCAAACCAAGATACTGCGATAAGCTCAGGTACAACCCCGCAATGGCATTAAACGGATCCTCCGCTTTCAGGCCCCCCGGACTCTCCATGAGATTCAGGTATTTAAAGGGAAGAAAACAGACCGCCAGAAAAATCGTGCTGAGTGCAAAAACCTTTATGAACCGGCGAAGATTAAATTCCCTGAAAAAGAACGGTATGGAAAAAGCCGCCACATTAAGCAAAAAGAAAACGGTCTTTTCCAGACTATACTCCTCTGAGGCTGTATAGAACAGCGAAAAAACCATCCAGGCATAAAAAAGCAAAAGCAGACCGATCCCGTAAAAGCTGACTCTTAATACATTAAACGTGTTCTGCCGCACCATCTTATAGAAGGTGATCCCCACCAAAAGCACCCCCATCAGCAGGGTCAGGTCAACCGGCAACTCAATGCCGAAAAACATAAGGTAGGCTTTGAACTGGCCGGATAACAAAAACAGGACAAAAAATATCTCCATTTATCTTGATTCAGTTATCGCGTCGATAATCATCCGGGAATAATTTTTCTTGTTGTAAAATGCCAGATATTCCGCAGGCGATTTAGCGGTGAATTTTGTGGTGAGCATACCTCTTATTCCCCGGGCAACTTCCTCTGCAGATAGACTATCTATTAGGAAACCCAAGCTTTGCTCACTTGCCATTTCTGCCGGCAATCCCCCTTTTACCACGAGCACGGGCTTGCTGAAAGCAATGGCATGACCAACAATTCCACTCGATGATTCCGCATCATGGTAAGGTGCCAGCACGGCATCGCATTGTTCGAAAAACGACTTTAATATCGAATTTGAAACAAACTCATTATGGTAAATAACGCTTGCCTCCGGAGATTTTCTTCTGATAGCAGCCAAACAGTCCGTTATCTGAGACTCCATCCCCGCCACCGGTTTTCCGGCAAGCAACAGGGAAAATTTTGCCAGCTCACTGTCCGGAATATATTCAAAGGCATCCAGAATATCGAGCGTACCCTTGCTTTTCATGAGCGATCCAATATGCAGCAAAAGCTTACGACCGGGAGGAATTTTAAAATAATCCCTCACGCTGAAACCCGGCTCAGGCAACCAATCGGGTACCGGATCAGGTATCATCCTGAATTTTGTGGTATGAAAAGTGGAATTCAGATAACTGGCTGACGACTGATCATTCAGCAGAAAAACACTTTTGACCGATTTCTTACGGGCATAAAACCAGGTCTGGTAATATTTGCGCAGCCAGTTAATCCGCTGGCTTACCGACTTTCGCTGCTGCCTCACAAAAGGCTTAAACTGGAGCCCGCTCACAGTATACCTGGTCCGATGCATCCCCAGCGCAAACTGTACATCGTTCAGCGTAAGAAAGTGAAGATGATCAACCTCATATTTACGGGCATACCCATCGGCGAGCCCGAAAATATTGATGCTTCGGCTCAGAATGTTACCGGATTGCAATGCTTGCTGTTCAGCAGAGGTGAATCGGATAATCTCAAATCTAAGTTCCTCATTTCCTACCAATTCCTGAACTGCCAACGGCAAAACGAAATCAGGATGAAGAATGAAAACAGATCGATCATCAGTTGGATTTGCCTGCAGGTACTCCATCAGATGGCTGATGTGCTCATAGCGATGTCCGGACAGGTAAATCTCAAAAAATCCAATGATCATATCATATAATACTTAATAACCCTGCGCCCAGGCCTCCTGAGTCAGGATGGCTTTAATTTTCACATTCGATATCATTCCCCGGAAAGGGAACAGCATTTTCACAAGCAAATGAAGCCACCACACATAATAAACCGAAATCCGGCACCAGGCTTTTCGGAATTTAAACCGATCAACCAGAAACGATTGAATATTGCTGTGATTGGTGATGGAACGGGCGCCATCGCTCACATATTTTAATTTCAGGGTATCCAGATAATACTCGTTCATCGTAAAAATCAGTCCGTAAAACGGGTAGTGCAGTTTAAGATACCCGGGTATTGCCTTGAGCGATGAATAGATACACACAGTATCGCGGATAACGGTATGCGCATAAGCAATTAACTTTCCGGATTCCTTTTCAAAGCATCCCCAATAATGACCTTCGGACTGGTCTTTCTTTAATGCGCTGATGAACTTTTCCAGACTGACCGGAGTATCTGATTTCTTCTGATAACTCTCATAGGCACTGATATATACCTCGTAACCCTGCTCCATCAACACACTCTTGTCAATGATCCGGACATCCAGCAAACTGATGGCTTTTCTCACCATATTCCGGGTTTTGGAGGTGAGCTCATCCATCCCCCCAAAGCTCTCTTTCAGGACATGCCAGAATTGAGTCTCTTCCGGACAATCAAAATCGTAAAGATTACGCAGCAGCAAAGCGCCACTTCCTTTTAACAGCCTCCGCGCTTCTGTTTTGCTTAATCTCTTTTCCGCCGATGGCTCCTTTCCCCAGATTAAGGAACGCTGATAATAAACGTACCCTTCCATCACCGGATCACTTCCAATGGAGGTTTAATGGGGTCGGCCATAAAGGCCAGGATCAATGCCTCCGTGACCAAATTTGGCCTGGATTCCAGATTTTTCAGAGTGAGAATCCGGTCAAAATCCGGTTGCAGTGTAGCGTATTTCGCAAGGTTTGATTTGTTATCCGACAGCATCCCGATTAACCGATCGCCCGCCCCACCGGCAATCCAGTTTTGAGTGACATCAAACCCTCTTTTATTATAATTCTTCAAAATCGATGCAGGCACCCGGTCGGCCATGAATTCGCGCAAAGCCCATTTTCCATAGCCACGCCTGATCTTCAGCGTTGCCGGCAGAGCCAGCGCATATTCAATTACCCGGTAATCCAGGAACGGCAGCCGGCTTTCAATGCCATACGACATGGAGTTCCGGTCTTCGTAGCGCAATAAGGCAGGCAAACTATAGTGCTGAATATCCAGTATCTGTCTGTCGCTTAATGAGTTATTCTCCGCTCCCCATAAATTTACCGATGTGGGCGCAACGTCTTTCAGCAGACTGAATTCGTTGCCGGAATTGGCCAGATAACGGTTCCGGTGATTCCAATATTCCTTATAATCTTTCATTCCTCGGATGAGGAGAACCCCCATGGAATAGAGTAGCGAAAATGATTCTCCCACCGATTTTCTGGCCACTGCCGATCTCAGGGCTACCATAAAGAATTTCCGGTATCCCGCAAAGGCTTCATCACCACCCTGACCGCCAAGCAGCACTTTAAACCCATGTTCCATTACCTGCTGATAAACAGCCTGTTGCGCCATCACGCTCAGTCCCAGTATGGGGGCTTCCTGTGCAGCCATGGTCCGCTCCAGCATATCCCCAACTTCCGTGGCGTTCCACTCAGGCCACACAAAATTGACTTTAATTCCGGCTCTTTTCGCAAAACGATAAACAGCGGGCCCTTCTGACCGGAACGATACAGGATCGCCATAGGTAAATCCTTCCAACCCTTCCATTTCCTCCTTTACCAGAGCAGCTATTGAGGTGGAATCCACTCCGCCACTTAAGGAAATAGCCACCGGCACATCACTTCGTAACCTCAGCCGGGTGGCATCAGTCACCAGTTCCAGACCGGTTTCAAGCAGCTCGGTGTCCGGCTTACCAGCCAAATCAATCTCTTTTTCCCGGACTGCCGTCGCCAGGTCATACCATGGTTTTTCTGTTCGAAAAATCTTTTCCCCGGCAAATTCATATTTGATAAAGGTGCCCGGAGGAACCTCTTTTACTCCGGCAAATGGGGTCCGGTTTTCGAAGCCATCCAGGTAACCGTACCGATATCCCACCGTGCAATATTCCATATCGATATTGCTGCCGGCATGCAGGGCGACTGCCGAAACTGAGGAGGAGAACAGAATGCCTCCACCACTCAGATTTCCATAAACCAAAGGCTTCACGCCAAAACGGTCGCGGATTAAAAACAGCTCCCTCTTTTGCCTGTCGAGCACCACAATGGCAAACATCCCATTCAACCGCGGCAAACAATCAACCCCCCATCGCTCCCAGCATCGGCATAAAACCTCAATATCGCCGGTGGTTTTAAACGCTTGTCCCGTTTGCTCCAGCTCCTGACGCAGCTCTTTGTAATTGTAAATTTCTCCGTTATATATGAGTGTATACCGGCCATCTTCTGAGGAAAACGGCTGATGCGAAGCCTCGGTCAGATCAATAATCGACAGCCTGGAATGACCCAATGATATTTTATAATCGCCGATATTTTCAGATACCGTTCCATAATAATCCGGACCTCTGCTAGCGATATATCTGTAAAGCAGGCCATCTTTCCCGAAATTCAATTTTGAATCCGCAGAAATCTCAATGGCTCCAACTATTCCGCACATGGTAAGCTACAATTCATTGATTAGGGAAAAAAGCTTTTCCACTTCGATTGCCCAGTTATATTTTGCAGTAACAGCACGTTTTCCATTGCTTCCCATTCTTTCCGATTCCTTTTGATCAAGCAACAGTTTCTTTAATGCTTCAGTGAGGGCTTTACCATCGGAAGGATCAACGGCAATTCCGCAATCCTCCTCATCGATAATTTTCTTGTAAAGAGGAAAATCCGATACGATTACCGGGATGCCCATCGCCATGTATTCGAACATTTTGGTAGGGTACGACTCTACAAAATTTCCTTCCGGCTCCAGAATCGCCAGTCCCACATGGCACTTTTCCAGAATCGGCCAGGCTTTCTGTGCCGGCATATATCCGAAAATTTCCATCCAGCCGCCCTCCTGCGCATCAATGAATTCCCTACGCATCAACAAATCGCCTTCCACCGGACCGATGCACTTAATTTGTAGTTTAACTCCGTCGTCCAGAATACTGCGACAAGCATCCACCATTTTCAGCGCTCCCCGCTCCCGCGAAACAACACCGATGTAGCCCACCGTTGGCACTTCGAATTTTACTGCCGGCTCCATGCCTGTTTTTACCAGATCAGGCAGTGGCATATTTTGCAATATAATTCTCCGGTTTTTCGAAAAATGTTGGTCGTAATACCGGGAATAGGAAGCTTCCGCAAGAACAAGCGAAAAGCGGTTAATTAAAATCCTTTCAACCGTCTGATACGAAAGCGACAGAACCTTGCGAAACCAGGGATGAATCCAGTTTTTGGTGAGAATATCCTGCGATACATTCTCATGAATATCATATATCACCCGGATTCTCTTAAACGAAAGGTACCAGCATAAAGGAATCAGCTCCGGATCATGAAAATGCAACAGATCCGGCTTCAACCGTCGCACCACCCGGTATGCCCTGAACGATTGCTTACAGATCCGCCCGAACCTGTTTTTCGGCGCTTTGCCAATATCCAATATTTGCAATCCGCCGATAACCTTCCTTGTCATTCCCGTGGAAGACCTGCCCCCGCGAAAGCGTGGGGCGGGAATTGCAACCCTTTCATCCCCGTCCCCATCTCCAACAACCAATGAAACACTGTGACCTTGTTCCGCCAGCGAGCAACACTCCTTCAGGAAAATACGGGTGTCGTACCTCGGATGGACCGTGGAAAGATGGATTATGTTCTTTGGGGGGGTAATGTTCACGGTTGAGAAAATGGTTAATGTGTTCAGGTGCCCTGCGCGGTGATCCACCTCACCCCCCAACCCCCCCCGCCTCCGCGGGGGGGGCTGGGGGTGAGGTGGATCATCAACCGGAATGCAAAGCAGGCCGGGGGTGAGGTGGATCACAGGTGGGTACCTCTCACACCCCCGGGTTGAAACCCGGGTCTATTAATAGAGATTGATACAGAGCGATATATTGTTTTACAACCACCTTGCTATCGAAGGTGCTGAGAACCTTGTTTCTGGCATTCGTACCCAAATTGTTATCTTTTGTGTTGGAAATGACCCAGTCGATGCCGGCTGCTAAATCATTGGCATCCATTTCTTTTGCCAGATAACCGTTAAGGCGGTGATCGATCATATCTGAATTCCCGCCAATATCAAATGCCACCACAGGTGTGCCACACGACAGAGACTCCATAATTATATTCGAAAGATTTTCCTCGAGGGAAGGCACCACCACCACATCAGCAGCATTATAGAGGATCTGCAGGGTAATATCGTCGCTCACTTCACCCATCCGATGCATTTTAAATTCCGTGGTTTCCTTCAACCCGGGCACCAATCCGCCAAAGGTCAGCAGTTCGATTTCACGGGTATTTACATTTTTAAGCGCTTCTGAAAGATATTGATACCCTTTTCTGGGATTTTTACTTTCGCAAAACAAAACTATTTTCTTATCGAGACTGAGATTTAAACTATTTTTTGCCACCTCTTTGCCGATGGGCTTGTATCGCTCTGTATCAATAGGATTAGGCAAACTTACCACATTCTTTCCCCTTGATAAGGAACTTTCACGTGCACAATCAGCCATCCATTTACTCGATCCTACCAGGGTGAGATTTTGCACTTTATCGAAAGCCACCTTTTTGCGGGCATACAGCCGGTAACTTAAATCCTTGTCCCTGCCTGAATTTAACAACGGGCAATTCTGGCACCCCGACTTGTATTTCGTGCAGGTCCCTGCATAGTGACAGCCACCGGTAAATGGCCACATATCGTGCATGGTCCATACCACCGGCGCCTTGATTTTACTTAAATCTTCGGGTCGGATAAAGCTCTCGCACACCCAGTGCAGGTGAACAATATCGGGATTCAGCGCATTGATTTTCTTAACGGCATTGGAAAAGGGTATCCACGAAGGAGAAAAATCAGAGCTCAGCCTGTTTTTGTATTTTTTTACCGGATAAGTGTCCAGCGTTGGCTTCAGCTGCGACAAGAAAATCTGCCACAGGCTATCCGATTTTTTAATCGTGAAATCGTTACGCTTTTTGTTCTGCACAAACATCAGGCTCTCCACATTCTCGCTCAGCAAAGCCACATGCAAACGGTAAGCATCGCGGGTTGCACCGCCCTGCAGATCGTACGTATTTACGATAACTACTTTAAGCATTCAATAATTCTGAAAACAGTGTGGTCCACTTAGGTCCGATGGTATCCAGCCTGAATTGTTTCGATTTCTCCACAGCTCCTTTAGCCAGATTATCCCTCCACGCATCGTTAAGCATCAATATTCGTAATTGAGCGGCATATTCCCCGAGGTTAAAAGGGGAAACAATAATCCCGTTCTTTTCATGATCAATAATATCGGCCGCCGCATCGAAGCTTCCAAAAACCACGGGAACCAGCCCATATTGCATGGCCTCGCCCAGCACCACCGGAAATCCCTCATATTCGGAGGTCAGGCAGAATATACGGCACTCCTCATATAAAGGCTGAGGGTTTATATTTCCCGCGAATTCAACATTTTTCAAACTCAATTCCTGAGCCAATTTCTTCAGCCGGTCCGATTCAATATTCTGATAATCCCCCGCCGATTCACTACTTGAGCCTCCTGCAATCACCAGATTCCAATCGGTTCCGCCCTGCTCAATCATCTGCCATACCAACAAAAGCCGGTCGAGCCGCTTGGCCGAATATTCCAGCCTCCCGACAAACAACACCTGCTTTTTTTTCGGTTTTGCAGCATACTCAATCTCAAAAGACAGAGGGTTCGGAATACAATCAATCCGGCACTTTTTACTGCCTTTCAACAGTTCGCGAATGCCACTTTTATATTGGTCCGACAACAAAACCAGGGAATCGCTGTGTTCCGCCGATACCCGGATATTTCTCCGGTAACGCAGAAATTCCTTCCGTGCAAAAACTCCCGGAAAGAGCCGGGTTAACTTCTGCTTTGCTTTGCCGGCAGAATGGAAATCCGCCAGTGAGTTCCTGAAAATCCGATTATAGAGCGAAAAATTATAGGGATTGGTATGTAAAACAGAAACGATTTTTACCGGGCATGCCGATTTTACCGCCGGCAACAGCGTGGAAATATCAAACAGTACCCCACCCTGATTAATCAGTATATCGATATTCTCCGATTGAATCAGGCCGATAAGAAATTGTTCATTTTGTTTGCTTCGTACGGGAATACGATTAGGTAAAAAGTGAACATTTATCCCCCGATGAATTTCTGTATTGGTGATGCGATCAATGCCATAATACAGATAGGCAAGCTGAATTCCCTGTGCAATAAAATAGGGGGAAAGTACCGAGGTAACCCGCTCTACACCACCCCGCGAAGGGATGATTTCGTCTTTCAGCAGGATTAGCAGGTTCATCGTTCCAGCGCCTGTTTTACAAAACGCTTCAACCTAAGCGGAATCATCTGCTTGGCGGCAGCCCGGATACGCAGACCCGGCGCATTGATATTTTTCAGCGGTAGCCGGTACAGTTCTCCGCCGATGCTGTTCTGCCCGAAAAGCCGCTCATAAGCGGTGGCTAAATCCAAAGCAAAGCCCCATTGCTGATCCATCATGGCAAAAACCCAAAGCAGCACATAATCCCTTTCTGCGGCATTTCGTCCTTCAAGCGATTCAATCGTCCGCAGATAGCGGGCTTCGCACCAGCCCGGACTGGTCCTGACCGACTGACCTATATAAGAGTCAGTCAGCGGGGTTCCCTTTTCTTTTAGTGTCTTGATAGTATCTTGTTTCATCCGCACCGAGCCGAGAACTTTCATCGATGAGGTCCAGAATCCCTGGCGCACCAATTCCCGGTGAGTATCCGCAAACAGGTCTTCCCCCTGGTATACATCCATCAGGCCCGGTTCAACATCCACGGCCAAAACGCGGCCGCGAATATCCTCTGGCAGACTTTGAAAAAGCCTTAGGTCGGTACCCTGCGAATCTGCTTTAAACCAATCGATGCCCGGCAAATCCAACCGCGTCAGCACCCCACTCAGTGAAGTTGCACGGACAGCAGTTTCTTTGGTAACGATGAATTTATCAGCAAAAAGGTAATTTTCAAGCGATGCGGCATCCGGCTTAAGTGTGCTGGAGCAGGTGGGTAATTGGGTAAGATAAAAGCTCACCTCATCCATACCGGACAAATGGGTAACGGCCTCATTAACAATGATCGACCGCGCAAATTTTCCATCCTTCACCTCATGCAATTCCCGCCGGTCGGGGTCGAACCCCACATAGACGGATTTCTCCGCAATCGGATTCCAGATTTCAGGAGGTGCACCCGATGCGCCAATATCCAGCAATACCGGCCGGATATTGAGTGAAGCAAGGACCTTTTTAATCGCCTTTGTCATTCTTCATCCTGATACCAGACACGCCTTTTAATAAAATCGGTGTAGCTGAGAATAATCTTAACCACCTTTTCGGAAACATTCGGGGCCAGATAGTCCTGAACAATAGGAATAGATCTTTCGGCACCTCTTTTCATGGAAATGGCCACCGGAATGGATTCCATCACCCGCTTCACACTGAGACCGGTCATAATAGCCACCGCCTCCTCCATACCTTCAGGACGCTCGTGCACTTCCCGCAGATTCAGTGCCGGGAAATTCAGTACAGACGACTCCTCGGTGATGGTGCCACTGTCGGATATCACGCAAAAAGCATTCTGCTGGAGTTTTACATAGTCGATGAAACCCAGAGGTTTTAAGGAGCGCACCAGCGGATGAAGCTTGATGGAATAGGCATCCAGTCGCTTTTGTGTTCTGGGATGGGTGGAAAGAATAATCGGGAGCTGATATTTTTCAGCCACCGCCGAAAGTATGGCAGCCGTTTTGTTCAGCCGGCCTTCGGCATCCACGTTCTCCTCGCGGTGAGTGCTCACCACAAAATATTGCTGCTCCTTGAGACCCATGCGCACCAGTGCATCCGAAGCATTTATCTTTTCACGGTAGTATTCCAGTACCTCGTACATCGGACTGCCCGTTTTAATAATCTGTTCTGCCGGAAATCCTTCGCGAACCAGGTATTCACGGGCAATAGCGCTATACGGCATATTGATATCCGACGTATGGTCAACGATCCTACGGTTAATCTCTTCTGGTACACGCTGGTCGAAACACCGGTTACCCGCCTCCATGTGAAAAATGGGGATTTTCCTTCTCTTGGCCGGAATTACCGCCAAACTGCTGTTTGTGTCCCCCAGAACCAGCAAGGCATCCGGCTTTTCTTTTTCCAACACCTCATCCACCCTGATAATAATATTCCCGATGGTGGCAGATGCGCTGGTGAGTGCAGCTTCCAGAAAATAATCAGGTTTGCGGATATTCAGATCATCGAAAAAAACCTTATTCAGTTCATAATCATAATTCTGCCCGGTGTGAACCAGTACATGTTCGGTAAAACGGTCGAGCTTGTCAATCACGCGCGACAGGCGGATAATCTCCGGCCGTGTACCCAAAATGGTAATAACCTTCATTATATTTTAATTGTAGATATTAATTTATCGATATAAGCATCCCAGGTAAAGTCGCTTACCGCTTTATGGGAATTCAGGCAGAGCGATTCGTAGTCAGGATGAGTCAGAATGCCGGATATTTTTCCGGCAATCCGGTCCGGAGTGTTTTGTTCACAATACGATCCAAAATCGATGTCGCTGCCAAATGTTTCCAGAAATTCATCGTAAGGCGATATCAGCACCGGCGTGTAAAAGTACATTGCCTCAATGGTAGCAGAAAAAGCGCCCCATTTGGGTGTGGTATTGATAAACAGCCTCGCTTCCCGAAAGAGTTTATAATAGAGTTCCCGGTCGGCCTCTTTTCCTTTATCCAGATAACCATGGCAAAATACTCCCGCAGGTAAATGATCAAAATCGGAACTTTTCATTCCGATGATATGCAGTATCATTTGGGGAAAATTTTGTCTCACCTTTTCAAAAGCCTGAATCAGGGAGGTGGCGCCTTCGCGGTAGAGCACACTCCCCACAAACAGCAGATTATTCGACAGGATTTTAGCACCAATAACCTCAGGTCCCGAAACAGTTTGCAGTGAATTAATTACATTCCCCAGATAATGGATATTCTTGTTTTTATAGCGATTTTTCATCTCCTTGGCCACCCCCGGGAATAAGGAAATTACTAAGTCCGATCGCTCAATTTGCTTTTTCTCCCGCCGGATTGCCTGCCTTTCAAAAAAGTTTGGCGCCCGGTGCAGAAAATAATTCAGGGAGTGCTCAAAGGTCCAGTCACAAAAAAGGATAGTAGGTTTCTTAGTTAATCCTGCTGAGGTGAAACTAAAGGTGAGAAGTATATTTACCTGAGAATTGGGGTAGAGCCTGATTGCCTTTTTTATCCTTCGTTTTACATCAGTGAAATGAATGAACGAGCGGAAGTAATCGTATTTCCCCTCGCTTTTGAATAGTCGCAGAACCCGGTAAAAAACCTTTTCCGAAAATACGGAGGCACTTAAATCCACCCGGTTAATTTTAATTCCCCGGGCGATTAATGTCTCGGTAAAAAAGTAAGGAATATTCGACCAGGTCGATACCTTCCCCGAATCTCCATTGGTAAAAACGGTGAGTTCGCTTATGCTTTTGCCAGGCATTTCCGGTACGACTTAATGGTTAATTCTTTCAGCTTTTCATAATCCGCATCCCGCAGTATCTTCTCATAATTTACCACGGCGGCGCTGTCCACCAGCTCATCGTCAGTCAGCGCTTTGCGGATAGCCTGCGCAATGATTTCAGGATCTTCAGGCGGTACTATAAACCCCGTTTCTCCATCGGTTATCCATTCACCGGCACCCGAAGTATCCGACTGGATCGGGAATGCACCCATGGCCATGGCTTCCAAAACGGCTGTGCTGATAGCATCGCAAATACTCAGACCGATTGATATTCTTGCCGTTCCCTGGTAATTTAAAATCTCATCATTCCTAGTGCCCACGGGCAAAAGCACCAGTTCGGTTCCGGTAGATTGGGCTAACAGTGTCGCAGCAATCTCCACTTCCACCGTCTTGATATTGGTATAAATAACCAGCCGGTAACCATTCAGCAAATCAGCGCATTTCCCGAGTGCATGTATTCCTACCAGCGCCCTCCCGAACCAACCCTGATATCCTTTGAGCAGGATAGTTTTTCTTTTGGAGGGTACCACAACGTCCTTTCTCAGTGCATTTAAAAATGCGGGCGAAAAGCCTCCTGAATTAGGATAAACTGGAAACACTTCTCCTTTAAATCCAAATTCCCGGGCCAGTTTAACATCCCGCTGGCACTCGCACGAATAATAATTGCATGCCGCTAAAACGGCCTCTATCCGGGGCTTATGTTCCGGCAGTCGTCCAAAAAGGTAAATATCGCTTCCCCAATTGGTATGCCACCACTTCGGCCACTCCCCTTTTTTCTCACCTATTTGCCTCCTCACCTCCTCACCCAAATACCCCGCCCCCTGCGTTTCTAAAGTATGCAGCAGGTCAGGCTTGATTCTTCTTATTGTTCGGGCTAAGCGTTTCGGATAATAGCCGGGATTGGTTTTTTGGTTAAATAATTTGAAATAATAATAGATCACCCTGAACCATTTACCCAGACCGATTTTATTCAGCCACCGGTAAAGCCGGTAAAACGGAATGCACACGATCACATTTTCCGGCAGTTTTTCGTGAATATTGATATCATCGTAGGCTGGAAAAAAATAGAGCTTCCAACCCGTTCCGTTCAGCTGACCAATCCATTTTGCCGCATGAACGGCGTCCGACATCGCAACAAAAAGTATTTTCATTTGATGCGACTAATATATTTTCTCAGATAGTTCAAAAAGCCCAACGAAGTAATCAGTTTGATGATCCGGCTGTCTGCCAGGTGGCTCAGTATGCTTCGTGCCTCATTGATCGAATGGAAAAAATCATCATTTAATACCCATGGATTATTCCTCACAAAATCCTCTTTTTCCCTGTTGATCATCTTAATATTGGCCGGATCAGACGAAATCCCTGTGACATCATATACCGAAACCGCAAGATTAATATGCTTGTAATCGGTCCTGAATTCGAAGATGGCCTTCATAAAGAATTGCCAGTCGGAGGTAATTCGGTCCTTTTCATTATACAATCCAACGGTCTCAAAAAGTCCACGTTTAATAAAAGCCGAAGGATGAGGTATATAATTGTCGTATAAGTATACAATATCAAGCTCGTCCCGAAAAGTCTTCAGCACCTTCTTAGTATTCCGATAAAAATAGATCAGGTCGCCATAGATGATCCCTTCGCCGGTGAGCTGTATCTGAACTTTTTCCAGGATGGTATTATCTGCGAGATAGTCCCCACTGTTTAAAAAAAGCAGATATTCTCCGGTTGCTTTCTCAATTCCCTTATTCATTGCATGATAACAACCCCGGTCGGGTTCGCTCACCCAATAGCTGAATTCAGCTGATTTTTCCTTCAGATATTCAGCACTCCCATCCGTCGAGGCTCCATCAATAACAATGTATTCAAAATCGCGCCAGGTCTGACCCAGCACGCTTTCAACGGTCTGGATAAGACCTTCCCGGTTATTCCGATTGACGGTTATAATGGAGAGTTTCATAAATTCATATTACAATACAGGTAGCGCTTGCTTGTGATCCACCTCACCCCCAGCCCCTCTCCCGCGCTCACTGCGCTTGCGCTCCGTTCACGGGAGAGGGGAGCAGAGCTCTGGGTTGAGGTAAGTTTCGCTGATGCTGACACCCCTCTCCCGTGAGTGCAGCGTTAGCGGAACGAGCGCGGGAGAGGGGCTGGGGGTGAGGTGGATCGTCTCTATTTCAGCATCAAAAATCCACATTGTTCGTATTTCAGCTCCAGGCCGGTGGTACCGGAAATGCCGGTGACCATAAGTTTCACATGTTTCGGTATACGCATGTAGTATTCAACATTCGGATGCGTCAGGTCGATGTCGAGGTAATATTCGCCCATCGTTATATTTCCCGGAAAGATGATGCTTTCAGTGATTTCGAAAGATCCTTGTTTAAGATCATACAGCTGCCCGTGCAGATGACCCGGACTGTAAAAGGCAAGTAAAGTCCCTTTATTATCAAACAGGCGAACCTCCAGAGCCACTCTCTTGGGTTCCGAAAGGCGACCTTTCACCGAGACATTCAAAACCGGCTGATCGGCATTCAATGGCACCTGATTCAGCGGGCTGCCATTAAGTGTTATCTCATCAATATGGAATTCCGGGTTCAATTGTTCAATGCCGCTGATGATTTTGGAACCTTCGGGTCGGGAGCGGTTTAAATACCAGGCAACGCCCTCTCCAACTTCACCCTGAAATCCAATCATCCCATCTTCCAACACCACCGATCGCTGGCACAACCGTTCCACGGCAGCCATGTTATGACTGACAAATAAAATGGTGCGACCCTTGCTTTTGGTGATATCCTCCATTTTACCGAGACACTTATTCTGAAAGGCGGCATCGCCCACCGCAAGCACTTCATCCACCACCAGTATCTCCGGCTCCAGATGCGCGGCGACGGCAAATCCAAGTCGTACCATCATCCCGCTCGAATAGCGCTTAACAGGAGTGTCGATAAACTT
>CAIXHD010000341.1 GCA_903919065.1 uncultured Bacteroidota bacterium | reverse complement strand
GTCACTCGTCACTTTTTACTCCCAAACTGAGTCCAGGCCAGAGCACTGGCTCCCAGTACTGCAGAGTTTTTACTATTGAGGCCGGAAGCAAGCAATTTTACTTTTCCGCGATATATCGACAATAGGTTTTCATGGAATGCGCGTTCGGTTGGCTCCATAATAAGTCCTTTTGCCAGGGTTAAACCGCCGAAGAGAAAGATAGCTTCCGGGTTAGTATGTGCAACAAGGTCCGCCAGTTTGAGTCCAAGCATTTCGCCGGTATGTTCAAATGCCCTTTTGGCCAGTACATCTCCTCGTTCAGCGGCTTCGGCAATATCCAGGGAGGTCATTTTATTGAAACTCATTTCACGCAATTCAGAATCTTCGATAGAGTCGGACATTATTTTAAATAGTGTGCGCTTAAGTCCGGTCGCGGAAACATAAGTCTCCAGACAGCCAAACCGACCGCATCCGCATTCCCTGTTTGACCTGCCCGGACGAACAATGGTATGCCCCACCTCACCAGCAAATCCATCCTGCCCGTAAAGCAATTTGCCGTCAACAACAATCCCGCTGCCTAATCCGGTTCCCAGTGTTATCACAGCAAAATTCTTCATACCTTTTGCTCCGCCGTAAATCATTTCACCCACAGCAGCTGCATTCGCATCATTAGTAACCAGTATTGGCAGGTCGATATGCTCTTTCAGCAGGTCGGCCAGTGGGGTGATGCCTTTCCACGGCAAATCAGCAGGTTCTTCAATAGTTCCCTTGTTAATGTTTCCCATCGGTGCACCAATACCAATGCCAATGATTTCAATCTCTTCCTGAAGATCTCTCTTCATAAGTTTAGCCTTTTCAGCCAGTGCAGCTACGAAAACCTCGGGTTGAGGGAAGCTGGAAGTTGATAAACGATCCTCTGCAAGAAAATTTCCATCACGGTCGACAAAGGCTAAATCGGTGTTGGTTCCGCCGATATCGATGCCAAGAGCAACTTTTTTCATATATTTATATGATGTTAGGTTAACAGGTGCAGTTTTTGACTGGCGCTAAAGTTAATAATTGTTGTGCTATAGTTGTTTTCAATATTTTTTTTACTTTTCACACCTAATCTATGAAATTTGCCATGCGAAACATTTTATTTACAATACTTCTGGTCATAGCTACGATCAGTTGTAAACATAAAAATACTGAAAATCAGGCAATTGCTTCTTCGAAACCAATTATGGTTGAGCTTTCTGTAACTGGGATGACCTGCATGGGTTGCGTGGAAACTGTCAGATCCAGCATTGCGCAGTTGCAGGGAATTGATACAGTGATTGTATCTCTGGAAAAATCTAATGCAATTGTCACATTTAAACCTCAGGTTACCGACACTGTGGGTATTCGCAAGGCTGTTGAGCTCAATGGATATAAAGTGACGGCGACAAAGACGGTGACGGGTGACAAGTGATGGTATCGGGTATCGGGTTCACGCTGTCGCGGGAATGACAAAAAAGGGATTGTTGTTTGGGAATGTTAATGAAAATTGAATTTTGCAGGTTATCGGATAAAATATGGAAGAAGAAAAAATTGACCAGGTTCCGGAAAAAGATGAATCCCCAAAGGAAAATTCCAGGCGGGATTTTATGAAAAGGTTCGGGTTATACGGTGCGGCAACTGTTGCCGGTTCCGCCGCCCTGTATATGGGAGCCCGCTTTCAGAATACCAAGGCAGATAAAGATATGGTCAGGGTGCTTACTGCTGACAATAAACTGGTTATGGTTCCGCGTGCCGAAATCGAGGCAGCTCATCCAACGGTGAAGGGCTTGTTAAAAAAAGGCCGTGAAGGAATTGCCGGTAAGAAATGGGTAATGGTTGTTGACCTTGCCAAATGCCGCAATGCCCGAAAATGCGTTACCGCCTGCCAGAGTGCTCACCATCTGCGACCGCATGAGTATCATATGAATACTCTTGCCATGCAGGAATCAAAAGATACGGCTCCCTATTTTATGCCAAAAACCTGTCAGCACTGCGATAACCCTCCCTGCGTTGCTGTCTGTCCGGTGGATGCCACATACAAACGCCCGGATGGTATCGTGCTGATTGATAACGAAAGATGCATAGGTTGCCGGTTCTGCATGGCAGCATGCCCTTATTCGGCTCGCATGTTTCATTGGCAGGAACCTCAGAATTCAGTTGAAGACAAGGAACTTACATACAATGTTGAGCTTAATGTCCCCCAGAAAAAAGGGACCATCTCCAAATGCCTTTTCAGCGCCGACCAGCTTCGTGAAGAAAAACTCCCATACTGCGTATCCGCCTGCCCGAACGGCGTTTACTATTTTGGCGATGAAAACGAAGATGCAGTTACCAACGGTACCACTAAGGAAACAGTCAGTTTCAGCGAACTTCTCAGGAAGAATGCCGGATATCGACTGATGCCTGAACTGGGCACTGAACCCAGGGTATATTATCTCCCTCCGAAAAACAGGCTTTTCGATTTCCCCGAGACGAGCATTTTTGAAGACAAACACGATAATCAAGTATAATCCAGGACCCTATGGAATCGGTAAACCATTATAAAACTGCGGATCCCGGTAAAATCGACCGCGTTGCAACTGACCTTCTCCGGAGTGTCCGACTGAACAAGTCATTCCTCCTTTGGATGACCATCCTGTTTGTCGTGCTTGCAATCTGTTTATTCGGATACACCATCCAGCTTCGCAAAGGACTAGGTGTAACAGGATTGCGTGATATCACCAGTTGGGGAATGTACATTGCAAATTTCGTTTTCTTCGTCGCCTCTTCCCTGATCGGGATGTTGATCAGCTCCGTACTTGGCCTAATCGGTATTAAATGGATCAAACCAATAGTAAGAATCGCTGAGATTATTGCCGTGGCTTTTGCGGCAGTCGCCGGTCTGGTTATCATCTCTGATATGGGTCGCCCCGACAGGTTACCCAACGTATTCCTACATGGCCGGTTACAGTCGCCTATCCTTTGGGATGTTACTGTCGTTACGGTATACTTTCTGGTGAGCCTTCTTCTTTGGTTTCTTCCAATGATTCCTGATCTGGCCATCGCAAAAGGCCGCCTTCAACATGCGCCGAAATGGCTTGGCCAGGTATACGAGATACTATCTTTCAAATGGATTCACTCCGATGAACAGTACAGCATACTGAATAAAATGGTCAGAACTCTGATGATTCTGATCGTACCCCTCGCATTTGCCATCCATACGGTAACCTCCTGGCTTTTTGCAGTCACCTTAAGACCTGGCTGGGATAGCACCATTTTTGGTCCTTATTTTATCAGCGGCGCTTTTGTTGCCGGATCGGCAGCACTGATTCTTGCCATGTTTTTCTACCGAAATAACTTCAAGCTGAAAGATTATCTGACTGAAGAACATTTTAATAAGATGGGTCAGCTGCTCGGGCTGGTAGCAATCGTATATTTCTACTTTAACCTGAATGAATTTCTTATCCCCGGATATAAGCTGAAGAAATTCGATGCACTTCATATTCATAATCTCTTCAGCGGCGGACATGCGCTGCTTTTCTGGTCAACCCAATTACTCGGACTCGTGATCCCCATCTTTATGGTTTTCTTTAAAAGGATGAGAAAACCCCTTCCGCTTACGATTATTGCCGGATTTGTGCTGGTTGGTGCGTGGCTCAAGCGCTATATCATCGTGGTTCCCACACAGGAACATCCATTTTTACCAGTTCAGAATTATCCTGGTGAATGGATTGTTTATAAACCAACATTAATCGAAATTGGTGTCACTGTCGCTGCGTTCCTTTTAGTAATCATTATCGTTACCACCCTGTCCAAACTTTTTCCGGTTATTCCGATCGCAGAACATCTGGAAGAAGGCGAGGAAACTAAACAAGGTGAGGAGGTTAGAGAGGATAATAGCAAAAAGAGAAAGGTAATAAAGATTGGAAAAGCACTGGGAATAATTGCCTTGATGATGATTGTGCCTGCCGTTAGCTATGCACAGGAGTGGACGGTGCCGCCTGAAAAAAAGGCCAGGCTTTCAGATACTATGTTCACTCAGGAAACGCTGAAACAAGGCACTCAGATTTACCAGTCATACTGTAAATCATGCCATGGTGACCCGGGAAAAAACAATGTCACAAAACTCGTTCCTCCACCACCAGATCCCGTATCAGCACAAACACAGCAGAATACCGATGGCGATCTTTATTTTAAAATTCAGGAGGGTCGCGGACCCATGCCTTCTTTCAAAAACTCGCTTACATCCATTGAGATTTGGCAGGTAATCTGCTACATCCGAAGCTTTAACAAAAATTACGAGCAGCAGCTGGCGCCTAAAACAAGTGGTACCAATCTGAAATACAGCCAGCTGAAAATGGATTTATCAATTTATCACGACTCCCTTCTTCTGGCTGCTGCCACCGGACTGGAGAACGGTATCAGAGTACCTGTGCCAGCTGTATCAATCCAACTTTTCGCTATTCGTTATTTTGGGCACATGGCCCTTGATGAAGCAAAAACAACCGATGTAAAAGGACTGGCCAGTTTTAAAATCCCTGAGGGACTACGAGGGGATTCACTGGGTTTGGTCAAGCTTCATGCCCGTTTCAGTGATGAAGATCAGTTCGGTGTAGTGGAAGAAGATACCGTCCTTGCTGCCGGCGTTCCTGTACATCCGGTAAGCCTAACTGCAAAGCGAGCCATGTGGAATGTGGTCGAAAAAGCACCCATTTGGGTCCTGGTAGCTTACCCGGTCGGTCTCCTGGCGGTTTTAGCAGTCCTTGGCTTTATCATGCTGCAACTCCGAAAAATCTTCTATATCGGCAAAAAACAAGAATCAAAATAACCTTATAATACATACCCGATACCCGATACCTGATACCTGATACCTGATACCCAATACCTTATACCTCATACCCAATACCTTATACCCTAAAATTAATTTTATGAACGCACTTTCAACTATTGGCCGGATACTGTACGCATTGCCTTTTGCAATTTTCGGCGTCAACCATTTCATAATGAAGGATTTTTATATGGGCGAACTGACCTCGTTCATACCTTTCGGGGGTTACATGATTCTTCTTACCGGGGTAGTTCTGATTCTGACCAGTGTCTCCATCATGACCAAAAAGTATATCAAAATAAGCACCCTGACATTGGCTGCCATGCTCCTGCTATTCATTGCCACCATTCATATTCCGCAATTGTTTGATGCAGATAAGAAGATGATCGCAATGATTGCGCTGCTAAAGGATATTTCACTGATGGGTGGAAGTCTGATGATTGCCGGTATGACCAAGGAAAAATAAGCAAACCCCATGAAAAGGCTTGGAATATTTCTTTTGATGCTGGTTGGATTTGCCGCTTTCGGGCAGACCGATCCCCCGAAACTGCCCAAAGTGGAGATCGGGATAGAGGAGCAGCTGGGTAATACCATTCCCCTCGACTTGAAATTCCTGAACGAAAAAGGGGATACAGTTTCACTGCAACAACTCATCGATAAGCCAACCGCCTTGTCATTCGTTTATTTCGATTGCCCGAGCATCTGTGGTCCGTTTCAGGCTGGAATAGCCGATGTTATTGCAAGAACTGATATGAAACTGGGGACCGATTATCAGGTTATCCTAATCAGTTTTAATCCCCTTGACGGTCCTGTTAAGGCCACTGTTATAAAACAGAATTATGTTCAGGGAATTCCGAAGGAACAGCAATCAGCATGGCATTACCTGACCGGTGAGCAGGAAAACATCAAACGCATAACTGATGCAGTGGGATATCGATATAAACCAACCGGACTGGATTTCGCACATCCATCGGCACTGATCATTTTGAGTCCTCAGGGTAAAATCACCCGGTACCTTTTCGGGATCAGCTTTTTACCGTTCGATCTTAAAATGGCTGTCATTGAGGCACAAAAGGGACAAGCCCGACCTACAATCAATAAAGTACTGGAATATTGTTTTTCATACAATGATACCAGTCATTCCTATACCTTACAGATCACCAGAATAGTTGCCACCATGACGATCATGATAGCCCTGGTTATTTTTCTGGTATTGATTTTTAAGAAAAGAAAGAAAACCGCTAATTGAATTTATGATGAGTCACAGCGAAACACATCCCCAGGTAAGTTATCTGGAATATCAGGGAAAGTATAAGGGAATTCTCGGTTGGCTTACTACAACCGACCACAAGCGGATAGCCCTCCTTTACATGTATTGCATCGTTGTATTTTTCTTCGTTGCCGCAATACTCGGACTCACCATGTCCATTGAAAAGATGAGGCCCGGACAGGATATTATGAATGCCCAGACGTACAATGGTTTATTCACCGTTCACGGAATTATCATGATATTCATGATCGTGATTCCTGGTCTGGCCGCAGTGTTCGGAAACTTTGCGTTGCCACTCCTGATTGGTGCGCGCGACGTGGCTTTCCCTAAACTGAACCTCTTTTCCTGGTATCTTTATGTAATCGGAGCTATCCTTGCAGTTCTCTCACAGCTTTTAAAAGGCGGTGCTCCTGATACAGGCTGGACATTTTATGTTCCCTACAGTGCCGGATCGTCGACCAATGTTATCTGGGCGCTGACGGCGGCTTTCATTCTCGGATTTTCAAATATTCTCACAGGTCTGAACTTCATTGTAACCATACACCGGATGAGGGCGCCGGGCATGACCTGGTTTAAAATGCCACTTTTCCCCTGGTCTCTTTACGCCACCGCCTGGATTCAGGTTCTGGCTACGCCGATTGTAGGAATTACCTTGCTGATGGTTATCGCTGAGCGGGTTCTGCATATCGGCTTCTTCGATCCCGCTCTGGGAGGCGATCCGGTCCTTTTCCAGCATCTGTTCTGGATATATTCCCATCCGGCAGTATATATCATGATATTACCTGCAATGGGCGTTATTACTGAGATATTCCCGACCTTCAGCCAGAAACCCGTGTTCGGATACGGTGCCATTGCTATCTCCAGCCTGGCGATTGCCTTCGTTGGGTATTTTGTCTGGGGCCACCATATGTTCACTTCCGGTATCAGCTACTGGTCGAAATGGTTCTTCTCCTTCCTCACTTTTATCGTTGCTGTTCCCAGTGCGATCAAGGTTTTTAACTGGATCAGCACGATGTACGGCGGATCAATACAAATGCGGCCACCTTTGCTCTATGCCATTTCGTTTGTATTCCTATTCATGATCGGTGGATTTACCGGTCTGTTCCTTGGGGCTCTGGCAACTAACGTACAACTTCATGACACCACTTTTGTTGTTGCACATTTCCATTATATAATTTTCGGGGGGATGGGATTTGCCTTTTTTGCCGCCATCCATTACTGGTATCCCAAAATGTATGGCAAAATGTACAGCGACAGATGGGCTTACATTGCCTGGGGTTTCACATTCGTAGGATTCAATCTCCTCTATTTCCCTCAGTTCATTATTGGAGTGCAGGGCATGCCACGCAGGTATTTCGATTACCTGCCTCAATTCCAATGGGGCCATATGCTTTCCGGTTTCGGGGCTTTTATTCTGTTGATCGGTCTTATCCTGATGGCCTGGAACCTTATCTATCATGTTAAGCGCGGCGCCATTGCACCGGCCAATCCCTGGAAAGGGGTTACCCTCGAATGGCAGATCGCCTCACCTCCAACCTTGGAGAATTTTGAGGAGATTCCTGTTATCAAGCACAATCCATATTGGTTCGGTACGGAAGAGGAAATCAAGCGGGAAAAAAAATCCGTAACACGAAACACGTAACACGGAAGAAAACTAAGACTATCGGATTGACAAATAAATCGATATAAATTATGGCTGAAATAAAGAACATTGCGCCTTCTGAGCATCACGATTACCAGGGATCCAAGATGGGCATGTGGTTATTCATCTTCACTGAACTTTTTCTTTTCGGTGGAC
The DNA here is from genome assembly GCA_903919065.1 of uncultured Bacteroidota bacterium. Taxonomy (GTDB): domain Bacteria; phylum Bacteroidota; class Bacteroidia; order Bacteroidales; family UBA12481; genus UBA12481. Next base: position 7,923 of record CAIXHD010000341.1, on the reverse strand, counting down.
TATTTCTGGTGTATGCGGTATTCCGCACTCAGTATTCCGCTGATTTTCACAAAGCCGCTGAAGAAACCAATACGTTTATCGGCACCCTGAATACTGTGGTACTTCTGATCAGTAGTATGACTGTGGCAATGTCTATCACAGCTATACAGAGCAATCAAAAAGGACGGGCTATACGGCTCCTTCTGGTAACACTCGTACTGGCATCGGTGTTTATGGTGAATAAGTATTTTGAGTGGGGACACAAGTTCGAGCTGAAATTATATCCAGGATCCGAAGTGCTGACCAATCTCCCAAAAGGTGAATTATTGTTTTTCGGTCTCTATTTTATGATGACCGGATTACATGCTATTCATGTTCTGGTGGGAATGATTCTGCTTACTGTTACAATATTCAGAATAAAGAGCGGCCATATTCATACAGGCAATTTCTCTATGATTGAAAACAGCGGCTTGTACTGGCATCTGGTCGATCTGATCTGGATCTTCCTTTTCCCCATGATGTACCTCATAACCTGATACCTGATACCCGATACCCGATACCTGATACCCTGAATTATGTCAACCGAAAAACATCATATATCAACCTACATGTCGCACGGAGTGGTGCTGACAATCTTATTAGCCCTCACCGCACTTTCTGTTGGGATGGCGGAATTGCACTTTGGAGCATTTTCAGTGGCGGTAGCGCTACTGGTGGCTTCGGTAAAGGGCACCACAGTGCTCACCTATTTCATGCACCTTAAATACGAAAGCATGTTTACCAGAATTATGGTAGGCGGCGTTTTCGTGATTTACGTGCTGGTTATTGTTCTTCTCTTTTTTGATTATTTATTTCGCTAAAACGCAGTCAAAGCCATGTTTGAAGGTGCATCCAATCTAGCCGCCGGAGTTGACCGGTCATTTATACTGATCCTTGCGATAGCGGTATTCTTTACTGTAGGAATAACGGCATTCATGATATGGACGGTATTCAAGTATAACCGAAAAAAGAACAAGCCAGCCAGACAATTTACAGGCAGCGTAACTCTGGAGATAATATGGACAGCTATTCCGCTGATCCTTGTACTGGTCATATTTTTTTATGGTTGGAAAAATTATGCGCCAATGCGCAAGGTTCCTGCCGATGCCATGCAGGTAACAGCTATTGGACGTATGTGGGAATGGTCGTTCGACTATGGTAATGGAAAAATCTCCAAAATTCTTGTGCTCCCGGTAGATAAGGCCGTTAAAATGAATTTGCATTCGGTGGACGTGAATCACGGATTTTTTATTCCCGCTTTTCGCGTGAAAGAGGATGTCATTCCGAGCTACAATAACTACCTCTGGTTTATCCCGAAATTCAAGGGCGAATATGACATTTTCTGTTCAAGCTACTGCGGACTGCAGCACTCGGGCATGAATACAAAAACAAAAGTTGTGGATCCTGCAGATTTCACGCTTTGGCTCGATTCATTACCCGCTACCGGAAATATTCCTGATGCCGAAGGCCTTACCCTCCTGAAAAACACAGGCTGCATTGCCTGCCATTCCCTTGACGGGGCCAAACTTGTGGGTCCCACTTTCCAGGCGATCTATGGCAAAAAACATATTGTAATTACAGATGGCAAGGAAATTGAGATAGAAGTAAATGATGCCTACCTGATTTCCTCTATCCTGGATCCTGGAAAAGATATTGTAAAAGGTTTCAATAAGGGGATGATGCAACCTTACCGCGATAAGCTCAGTGATGCTCAGATTACACTGATTATTGATTATCTCAAAACCCTGACCGGCAAATAATTCCTATGGGAATTTTGTCTTCTGTCTTAAAACTGATTAAATACAAGCTCTCGCTTGCGGTCACGCTTTCATCCCTGGCTGGATATTACCTTTATCCAGGAGAGGTAAGATCCAACATCCTTTTATTAATAACGGGGGTATTTTGCCTTGCTGGTGGATCAGCAGCACTTAACCAGGTTCAGGAGTGGAAGCGCGATGCATTGATGAACCGAACTAAACAACGGCCTATCCCGTCGGGAAAAATCACACCAGGCTCTGCCCTGATCATTGCCACTGGATTTTGTTTAGCCGGTTCAATTATTCTATCGCAAACGAGCTTGGTTCCATTGCTTCTTGGAGTGCTGACCGTTGTCCTTTACAATGGGATTTATACGCCGCTAAAGCCCCGAAGCTCCTTTGCCATATTGCCGGGCGGAATGGTTGGTGCCCTTCCACCGATGATCGGCTGGACTGCAGCCGGCGGCGTGCTTTCGCATCCCAATATTCTTTTTGTCGCTACGCTGATGTTCCTCTGGCAAATGCCCCACTTCTGGCTTCTCCTCATCCGATATGGAAAAGAATATGAGGCAGCCGGATTTTCCACACTGAAAAGAAGATTAGATGATAGTCAGATAAAGCGTTTGGTATTCTGGTGGATGACTATTTCATTGATATTTCTTCTCACCGCACCTATGTTTGGGCTGGAGCTACAGGCATGGCTTTTTATAACACTGGGGGTGATGAACGTAGTTTTTATAGGATTCTTTTACCTGATCCTTTTCCGCACAAACTCAGAAAAAATGCTGCGATTGGTATTTATCCTCACCAATATATTCCTGACGGTCGTACTGCTGGCGCTGATATTGAATTCTGTCTTATAAAAATAGGCCGACCCTAAATAGGAAAGGGACGACACGCTGGTCGTCCCCTACAATATTCTTCGACTGCAAACTGCCAACTGAAGACTGCGGACTAAATAATAAACTCGTTACCGATCTTACGGGCACGAACCGGTTTATCAAGATCAATTCCAAGGGCTAATCCGATATCAACCAATAGGTTCCACCCGGCAGCAAGTTCAACATAGGATGACATTCGTCCGCCATCAGGTATAATAATTGTCGGGAAGGAGGTTTGATGTGAGGAAATTGCGATCACCTTCATACCGACTCCTTTGACCAGGCATTCCATGAATTTTTCCTCTTCGCTGACAAATGGTTCAACGATAATGACCACCTCATTTTTATCCATTACCTCTTCAATACCATGAACAGCATATGTTCCTTCGAGGAAATCTGATTTCTTGCGAGTGATTTCGTTGGTTTTCAGGGTGAGTTCCTCTACTACGCCATTATTTCGGCCGGCAAAGTAAATCATGTCGGCACTCTTTGCTGCCTGAACAATTTCCGGATCAATTTCGAGTGTGAGAGCCGCCTCGATATGTTCCGGCAGTTCGTCGAAGCCACAATTGCATTTACCCATCATCTGGCGAAGGACAGCATCATAGAAGAGCCCCTGCTCGATTACTGATTTGGTTGCAGCAACAGCATCTTCCTTGCCACAATTCAGGACGTGCGTCTGATGAGCAAGGCTGGCAAGCTTGGTTCCATGATTTGCTGTTAACCCAAAAAGTGCATCGTGCTTCTCCTCCTGCAATTTCATGAACAGGCGGATCACTTCTTTTGTCTGCCCGGAGTTTGAGGCTCCGAAAACAGCAAGATCAGCCAGTTTATATTCAATTGCCTGGGTTGATCCTTCGGTAAAAATCGGAATTGATCCGCCCCATTTCAGGTTGTCATACATGGCTCTCTTTGCCGGAAAAATGCGGCTACTGCCTTCGCCTGTGAGGAACAGTCCCTTTTTTCCCTTTGACTTTTCAGCAAAAGATGCAGCAACTGCAGGGTCGAACTTTCTTGCTACCTCAGTGGTTTCCAACATCTCGCGCACCAAGGCGTATTTAGCGTACTTCGGATTGGTTAGGTTCATAATTGTAAATTTTTTCTTTAGTCTGGTTCCTGAATTATGTTCGCTGCGCTCACTAATTGTGCTCCCTTCGGTCGCTAACTATGCTCGCTGCGCTCGCTAATTTTGCGCTTCGCGCTTATTATTAATTAGGAGCGAAGCGACAATTAGGGAGGCGAAGCCGACCCAATTAGCGACCGGAGGGAGCACAGTTAGCGACCGCAGGGAGCATAATTATTACAAATATTTTACAAACTGGCTGAGTTCTTCCTGGAGAACGGGATCCTTTTGGAATCCGCCTCCGAGATGCTGCCAGAAAACTTCGGCATAATCAACACCAACCATGGTGCCATAATCTTTATTGCCCTGGTAAACAACCCCAAAGAAATCGTCCATCTTATGCATCACTTTCATCAGTTCCTTTTGTGATACATGATGCTGGAGCATTTCCTGCTTGGTATCCATGACTGAGGTAACATCAACCATAAAGTGAGGTTTAGCAATCGGAGCTCCGATAGGATCGGTCAGCGTCAAAGGTGCTGTATGATAAAGCAGTGGCGTTATTTCCAGCGGAGCTTCCGGTACGGGTACATTTGGCAGGGTAGCTACCATTGCAGCTGCCTCAACGATATTGCAGGTAGTACGATGGTCGGTATGATAATCCATCGGGAGATGTGTCATCACGATTCCCGCCTTGTATTCCCTGATGATCCGGGTAACATCCAACCTGTATTCAACGGTATCAAAAAGATAACCGTCACGGCCGCCTAAACAGATATACTCCGCATCAAGAACAGCTGCAGCTTTACGGGCTTCTTCGCGTCGAATGGCAATAGTTTTATCCTCGGTTGCACCGATTCCACCCATACCACCGGCGGTAAGTGTGACAATAACGATTTTATACCCTTGATCCTTGAGCAGTTTTAATGTACCGGCACACCAGGCCTCAGTATCATCCGGATGGGCATGCACTGAAACAACGACATTATTAAATTTTCGCATTATTTGAATTTTACAAAATCAGGCAAATCACCTATGAGGGGGCGAATATAATCCAAAAAGGCGGGGCTCACAAAATTTCCAGCCTCATTGAAGAACTCCCGTGGCATTGGTTTGGCCTTCACGGCAACCTCATGCAGAGGAATCTTTCCGAAGGTACTTTCGTAAGGATCATTGGACAACCTTTCAATGGTAACCATGTTTCCGGTTTCTCCTTCAAGTGCCAGACGAACGGCTTCCTGACCGGCCGCATAAGCTTCGAGCTGATCAAGTTCCACTGACCGCATAAAATCCGACATGATGAGTGATTCAGTAATCTGAAACTCACCACGGAACCCAAATTCCTTGCTGATCATCTGGTGCAGGTTTAGTCCGACAGAGGCTCCACCCATTGCACCGAATTCGGTATTATTGAATTTATCTTTTGTCTGTGAAGCGCTAACTGCTGTTCCATCAGCATATTTTAACCCTTCACCACAAACTACCGACACGTAACCATATTTTTTATAAGCCCCATCCACATCCGCTAAAAACTTATCGCGATCGAAAGTGAATTCCGGGCAGTATATCAGGTGAGGGGCATCATCCTCATTTATCTTGCCTGCTGCGGTTGCAGCGCCGAGCCAGCCTGCATCCCGGCCGATTGTCTGGTAAACCACAAACTGATCCACCTTTTTCATATCTCTGGCCAATACCCCTGCCTGCATTACATTCAGAATATTACTGCGAGCTGCAGATGGAAAACCGGGTGTATGATCAGTCCCAAACAGGTCATTATCCACCGTCTTTGGTATGCCAACTCCGGTAAGTTCATACCCGGCTTGACGGCAATGAGCCTCCACGCGGTTGATTGTGTCCATGGTATCATTTCCACCGATCAGGAAGAAATAGCGGATGTCGTACTTCTTAAGAACTTCCATTATTTTAGGAAAATCCTCATCCTTAAGCTTATGCCGGGAAGACCCTAACGCTGATCCGGGAGTATAACGCAATCCCTTTATAAGATCTTTCGGTTGTTCAGTAAGATTGATCAGCCACTCGTTCATGAAACCTTCAATACCGTAACGCATGCCATACAGTGTTCCGAAAGTCTCTGATTTCCTGATAGCCTTAGCCACTCCAGCCAGACTGGAGTTAATAACCGACGTAGGTCCGCCGGATTGTCCAATAACGCAATTTCCTTTCATTCGATGAGCGTAATTTGTTTTTAACTTTTGCCTTAAAACTTTGATTTAGCAAGTGTAATAGGCTCCCTTCGGTCGCTAATAGGCGCTTCGCGCTAATTGGTTCGGCTGCGCCTCACTAATTGTCGCTGCGCTCCTAAAAGGTTCGCTGCGGTCGCTAATAGCTCAGCTAACGCCTCGTCAAAGATAAGGATTGTGAAACAATTAGCGAGGCGCCATTCGTGCATAATTAGTGAGCGAAGCGAACCTATTAGTGAGCCGAAGGCGAAGCAATTAGCGACCGAAGGGAGCCTTTTAGTGAGGCGCCAGCCGAACCTATTTGTGAGCGTCAGCGAACTGTATCGAACCAAAAAACTCCGGACGATGATAATCCGGGTTGGGGGTGCCAACCGGATTCCAGGTCAGGTAATGTGGCTGCGTAAGCTTATCGCCACACTTGTAAAAATTAGCCCTGAATACCTTGCCGGGTAACGATTTTATATCCTTGCCGGCAAATGCTTCCAGAGGGATAGCTACCGTTAATTCCCAGTACTGATCACCGGTTTTTTCATCAAAAGGAACACTTCCCATAGTTCCCAACCTCCTGATCTTGCTGATATATTCAGGATCCACCTTCCTGCTGTCGGCCCGACCTGTTCCTTTGCCTTCGAGACAGGTGCCGATGGGATTAAATTCGAAGTTATAATAGATGCCATCGGAATCCGGAGATACAAAGAACTCCACACAGGAGTCTTCGCATACCGACTGGTTCGACTCGCCCTTCTGAGCCATAACATATTTCTCGTGAACATAATACTTGATATAAATCTCTTTCTCGCCATAAGCTATATTAAAACTTACCTTTGGCTTATATTCATAGCCGGGCCAATTCACACAGTCGATAGCATGGCCCTTCCCCAGGTTATCCAAAGCTTTTGAGACTTCTGACATCTCCGGAATCAGGGAGGATAAAATCAAGTATGGGACTAATATGGTTTTCATGATGTGGTGATTTACTAATGTGCAGATGTATCGGTTAGCTGATTGCTTTTACCGCCAGCGCGCTGGCACCAAGAATGGCGGCATCGGCTTCGCTGAGGCAGGAAGGAATTATTTTGAATGATTTCCGGTAATAGCCCATGATGTTTTCATCAACAAAACGGTTCAGGGGATCAAGTAGCAAATCACCCGACTGAGCTAGTCCGCCAAAGAGGAAAATAGCTTCAGGACTGCAGAATGCTGCTGCATTATTAATTGCCAATCCAAGCATTTCAGCTGTTTGCTCAAAAGCTGCAAGAGCTATCTGGTCGCCTTTATCGGCAGCTTCGGCAATCATTTTAGAAGTTAAGCTATCATAAGGAATTTTTCTCATCGGACTGGGATCGCGGCGTTCAGCAAACAATTCCTGAACAGTTTTTACTATCCCGGTGGCGGAAACGTAAGTCTCCAGGCATCCCTCACGCCCGCATCCACACTCGCGTCCGAATGGCTCCATAGTCAAATGCCCCATTTCACCTGCAAAACCAGTTTTACCGTAAACCAGTTCACCATTGATGACTATTCCGCTGCCCAAACCAGTTCCAAGAGTCAGGATAATGAAATTCTTCATCCCCTTGGCACCGCCATAAATCATCTCACCAAGCGCTGCAGCATTGGCGTCATTGGTTAAAACCACCGGCACAGGAAAGAATTTCTTAAGCATATCACATAATGGAACAACACCCTTCCAGGCAAGATTTGGTGCCTGTTCGATTGTGCCTTTCAGGTAGTTGCCGTTAGGAGCACCAATTCCGATGGCAGCCAGCTCCACTTCACCCGCTTTTTCAAGCAGGCTGCGGATCTCTGAATCCAGCGCAGCAATAAAAGCTGCAATCTTCGGATAATTGGTCGTTGTAATCCGGCTGTTTGCCAGAATTTTCCCTTCCGGATTCACGACACCTATTTTGGTGTTGGTTCCACCGATATCAATGCCGACGGTAACTTGACTTTTCATATTATTGATGATTTAATTTCATGTGACTGGTGACTGGTGACTGGTGACT
>CAIXHD010000340.1 GCA_903919065.1 uncultured Bacteroidota bacterium | reverse complement strand
CCAATTAGGGAGCGCAGCGACCCTCTTAGTGAGGCGTTAGCCGAACCAATTAGGGAGCGCAGCGACCCTCTTAGTGAGGCGTTAGCCGAACCAATTAGGGAGCGCAGCGACCCTCTTAGTCTATCGCGCCTTTGGTGCTTGGCACTCCGCCTTGCCCGCTGCCGGCAACTGCCTGTTTTATTGTACGTGCAAACGCTTTAAAAATTGCCTCTATCTTATGGTGTTCATTTTCACCGGTTGCCTCAATATGCAAGGTACAGCGTGCACCATCACAAAAAGAGCGGAAAAAATGAGGAAAAAGTTCAGTTGGCAGTTCTCCTACTTTTTCGCGCGAAAACTGTGCGTTCCAATTCAGGAAAGGCCTACCTCCAATATCAATCGATACGGAAGCCTGTGAATCATCCATGGGTAAAACGAAACCATACCGGTTCATACCCCTCAGATCGCCCCACGCCTGCCTGAAAGCCTGTCCAAGAACCAGCGCAGTATCTTCAACGGTATGATGTTCATCCACCCCCAGATCGCCCTTAACTGCCACCTCAAGGTTACAGCCGCTGTGACGGGCCAGCTGATCGAGCATATGATCGAAAAATCCTATGCCTGATGAAACGTTCGATATGCCCTCACCATGGAGGGCCACTTTTACATGGATATCCGTTTCTTTGGTTGTACGGTGCAGTTCGGCATAGCGTTCCCTTTTTATCAGGTAATCAGCAATTTCTTGCCAGGATGTTGCTTTCAGTGCACAATGATCTTCATCACCCGGACGAACACGGCTATTCCATTTTTCATTTTCCCCGATATAAATCCCTTTGCTTCCGAGATTGGCTGCCATGCGAATATCGGTAGTACGATCACCGATCACAAAGGACCTGGCAAGGTCATAATCACCGTTCAGGTATTTTTCCAGCATGGCCGTACCAGGCTTGCGGGTCGGAAGATTCTCTGACTCAAAGCTCTTATCGATAAAGACCTCGCTAAAATGAATTCCCTCCTGTTCAAAAGTCTCAACCATACGATTCTGCACGGGCCAGAAAGTATCCTCGGGATAAGCTGCGGTACCAAGACCATCCTGGTTGGTTACCATGACCAGTTCATAAGGCAAAAGTCGGGCGATACGGCCGAGGTGAGTAAAGACACCCGGGAGATAACGGAATTCCTCAAAATTATCCACTTGCTCGCTTACTGGTTCCACAATCAGGGTTCCATCCCTGTCGATAAAAAGCACCTTCTTCATTTCAAGCGCATTAAAATATTGATTAACTGATCATTATCAGCAGGTGTACCAACCGTGATTCTCAGACAGCCTTCGCAAAGTGGTTGGGTTGACCGGTCGCGAACAATAATTCCATTTTCTGCCAGGTATTTATATACTCCTTTAGGATCAGCGAATTTCACCAATAGGAAATTCGCATCCGAAGGATAGACTTTTTCAACAATGGGCACCCCTCTGAGATTATCAGCAAGCCGGATCCTTTCGGTCAGGATTAATCTGACATCGGGTCCATCTTTCGAAATCAGCTCCATTACCGTGGCAGCGCTGAGTACATTTACATTATAGGGGTACTTTACTTTATTCATCACATTTATGACATCCTCGTCGGCAATGGCCATTCCTAATCTGACACCAGCCAGTCCCCATGCTTTTGAGAAAGTCTGCAGGACAATAATATTAGGGCACTCTTCGATCAGGGTAGATGCCGAGGGACGTTCAGCAAAATCGATATAAGCTTCATCAACCACCACAATCCCGTTAAATCGGCTGGCAAGATAACGTATCACGTTCAGTGTGATCTGGTTGCCTGTAGGATTGTTTGGTGAGCACAGGAATATCATTTTAGTATCGAAACGAAGGGCATCAAGTATGGCTCCGGTATTAACAGAAAAATCAGGATTCAGCATTACCTTATCAACAGCAACATCCTGAATACCCGCACAAACAGCGTACATTCCATAAGTGGGGCTGAGGGTTAAAATACGGCTCAGGCGCGGTTCGCAAAATATCCGGATGATCAAATCTATAGCCTCATCGCTGCCATTACCCAAGAAAATGTTTTCAGGATTGATGCCTTTCATTTCCGCAATCTTGCTCCGAAGTTCAGTCTGACGGGGATCCGGATACCGATTAAGGCCGGTATTATTAGGATTCTCATTGGCATCGAGGAATAATCCCTGTCGGCCGGTATGCTCATCGCGGGCGGATGCATAGGGAACCAATGCAGCGATATTTGGCCTCACCAGGTTCATAGGGCTCAGGCTCGGCAGCTTTTCACCTGCATTTTCCGGCATCAGCCGGTCAAGAAGATTCAGCGGATTAAGCTGGCTTTCAGGATCCAGAATATTCAATGGATACAGAAGATTCAGCGGATTCAGGTAATCCATCAGATTGTATTTGCTCCCCGTCTTTTCCTCCTCACCGTCTTCTGTTTTATCGTCTTTTTCGTCTTTCAGGTTTTCTCCATGCGTTTGCCGGATGATTGCGGCCCGTGCATGACCCTCCAGCCCTTCGGCCCTGGCCATGATACTGATTGCAGGCTCGATGGATTTCAGTCCTTTTCGGGTGAGCTCCTGAAAAGTTATTGACTTCATAAAGGAATCCAGCGACAAGCCACTGTATGATCGGGCAAAGCCGGAAGTCGGAAGTGTATGGTTTGTACCTGAAGCATAGTCTCCGGCACTTTCCGGAGAATAATTTCCAAGAAATACTGATCCGGCATGCTTAACCTGTTCTGCGAGTCCGGTAAAGTTCTCCGTGGCTATGATCAGGTGTTCCGGAGCATATCGGTTTACCAAATCCATCATCGAAGCCTCATCGTGCAAAACTATGATCCTGCTATTATCTAAAACCTTGGCTGCTATTGACTTACGAGGAAGATTGGATACCTGAATTTCTGTTTCGTCATTGACTTTTTCTGCCAGTTCCCAGCTCGTGGTCACCAAAAAAACCTGACTGTCGATGCCGTGTTCTGCTTGCGAAAGGAGATCGGCAGCAACAAATGCCGGGTTAGCGGTATTATCAGCAACGACCATTACTTCAGATGGTCCGGCGGGCATATCGATCGCCACACCTGAGCGGCTAATCAGTTGTTTTGCCATGGTAACCCAGGCATTGCCCGGTCCGAATATTTTATCAACTTTTGGCACGGGACCCAGTCCGTAAGCCATGGAGGCGATTGCCTGAACGCCACCGATCCGGTATACCTTTGTAATTCCACACCAGGCAGCAGCGTAGAGGACAGCAGGATTGATCTTACCTTCGCGGTTACCCGGTGAACAGAGGACCACCTCACTACAACCTGCTATCTGCGCCGGGATTGCCAGCATCAGAACCGTAGAGAACAAAGGAGCTGTTCCACCCGGTATGTAAAGGCCTGCACGTTCAACCGGAAGCCATTTCTGATAACAGGTAATTCCTCTGGCTATATGAACAGGATTGGTCTCCCTGACCTGTGTCTCATGAAATTTGCGAATATTTACAGCTGCGAGCGCAATGGATTGTTTGAGTGATTCCGGAAGAAGGTTTCCGGCAGCTTTCAGCTCCTCTTCACTGATCAAGGCTGGTTCCGGAACATATCCATCGAACTCCCCTGACATCCGGCACACTTCCTCCCAACCGGATTCCTGCAATGAATCAAGCATCTCAGACACTTTTTCTTCAGTAGCATTTCCCTGAACGACAGGACGTTTAAGAATTCCACCCCATTGCTCTTTCGGCGGATTGATTAAAATCTTCATATTAACGAGATTTATAAAATCATTTTTTCAATCGGGATCACCAGGATACCCTGTGCCCCAGCTTCTCTCAACTGGTTAATTATATTCCAGAACTCTGATTCGCTCAGGACAGAATGGACAGAACTCCATCCTTCCATAGCAAGTGGTACAACCGTCGGGCTTTTCATACCCGGCAGAACCCTGCAAATCTCTTCCAGCTTATCATTCGGTGCATTCAACAGTATATATTTATTGTCCCGGGCAGCCAGAACCGATTTTATCCGGAAGAGGAAATTATCCAGTATCTCACGTTTTTCTTCGGATATGCCCGGAGCAGCAACCAGAACCGCTTCTGATTGCATCACCACTTCAGTCTCCTTAAGCCCGTTGCTGATCAATGTACTTCCTGAACTTACGATATCAAAGATACAATCAGCCAAACCAATTGCAGGTGCAATTTCGACTGAACCATTAAGAAAATGTATCTCTGCCTCGATTTGGTTCTCTGCCAGAAAAGTACGAAGAATATTTGGAAACGAAGTAGCGATACGCTTTCCGTTTAACCACTTTAATCCACTATAATTCTGCTCTTTAGGGACTGCAATACTCAGATGACATTTACTGAAACCTAAACGGTACACTACCTCAAGCGGATAACCGGATTCGCGGAGAACATCTTCACCGATAATACCAGCATCAGCAACGCCATCAGCAACATATTGAGGAATATCATCATCGCGGAGGTAGAGCACTTCCAGAGGAAATGTGGAAGATTGGGCGATAAGGGTTCGCTTACCGTTTGACAGTGAAATACCTGCTTCAGCGATAAGCTCCTGTGAGATTTCACTTAGCCTTCCGGACTTTTGCAGTGCGATTTTTAATCTATTCATCTTACCTTATTATAACAGAAAAGGCCTGCAGATTTGCAAGCCTTTCCCGGAGTTTTACACTTCCGATATCTTACTTCTCTGCATGGATTTTTGGCATCATAAAATGATGCAGATGAAACAGCTGATGCAGAAAATTGTTATTCATTTTTTATTATCGGGGGCAAAGATAATTCAATAATTATACAATTTGACAGATGGGGACCAAAATTTATTAAGGCAGATGGCAAAAGGCAGAGGGCAGAAATTTGTAATATGATCAAGAAATAAGAAATAGGTGTGCAAAACCCCTTGATTCTTGTTCCTTTAACTTATTACTAATTTCTGCCTTTTGCCCTCTGCCCTCTGCCTTTTGGCAATTATTTGTCCCTGAGCCACCAGCCTGCCGGAACAGCCTGTTTTTTCACATCCGGACCCTCAACGGCAACTGAAAATGCAAAATCGGTGGATCCGTTGTAATATTGGATCTTTACCTTATGCAATCCGGCTGCCAGCAAAGCATATCCAGCTTCTTCCGATGCTCCGTGTGCACCGTCGTTATCCGTGATCAGTACATCATCAATGGTAATCGAGGAACCATCATCGGAGGTGGTGAACAGAGTATAGGCACCGGTTGCCGGAATCCTGATATAGCCTTCGTATACCACACCAAAATTTTCAGCTTTATGATCAGCCGGGAGCTCAGGAGTAACACAAGTTCCTGATTTCAGTGGGCTTAATTTCGACCAGTCGGGTAGCCTTCTCCAGCGTCCCTCATAATAGGCCCAGCTAAGACCAGGCTTAAGGTTGGCAGGTTCACTTTTGAGTGCCTCTATTGGTTTCTGGCCTTCAAAGGAGACCGGCTCATTCATTTTGGCAGCTATCGCCAATGCCCTGGCGGGATCACGCGGAAATTCAACGCCGATGGAACCGGCGGCTTTTGACAGGCGGCTGGCATCATTGGAAAGGGTGATTGCTGCTATGCGAATTTCTTTAGAGTCAGGAAGCTGCAAAGTTTTTGCACCTGCTGGTATCTCGATAGCTATGCGGAAAAGGTATCCGAAAATATAGGCTTCATTCTCATTGGTTTTGCCAAGGTGACGATGTGAAGCTACATATCCCACAGGTACATGCTTGATAAATGCCGGAGCAGTGGCGATTGGCTTTGGATGAGCTACACCATTGATTCTGACTGACTGTTTATATCCGGTGCGGAAATCGCGCTTATCCCACTGACCGATATTACCTGAATAATACGGAACCTCCAGCTTAACTGGTTTGCCATCAACCTTGAATTCAGCTTTTCTATCCAGATCGGATGAAGAAACAAGCAGATAAATGGTATTAAACCCTCCTTCAGGAAGATTGATTGTCTGACCTTTTGCGCTTAAGAAGTTTTTCTGCCCTTCAGCTGAAGAACCCATTTTGAAAACAACATCGTTTGAAACGATTTCTGAAGGCCACAATTCAGCCGGAAATGTATTCCTCTTGCCATCGAAATCACCATCGGCACGGTTTTCGTCGAAACTTACACCGTCAGTATCAAAATTAAGTGCCAGCCATTGGGAAGTTTTCATTCCGATCGTTTTGGCTGGTTTTCCGATTTTAACCGCAAAAGTCTTTGGCTGATAAGATTTCAGATCAAATACCAGCTGGCCATTTTCCACAACCGCTTTACCGGTAGTCTCTTCGATACCATTTACTTCACGGGCTGAAGTGATACCTGCAGGAAGGATTATTTTAACCCCGTTGGCATCCTTACCAAAGAGTTCCTGAACACGGATCACGATTTCATCAGTCAGCTCAGCCTGTTTCAGTGCCTTAACTGCAACCTGATTACTGGTGACTGTAAGCATGCTGAATGATTTGCCAAGTGAACCTTCGTGTTTTGGGGCATTAAATGCCACGAGAGGCTGATTCAAACGGGTTGCAGCCCACTGTGAACTGCCGTCACGCCAATCCCCTTTATGTCCGCCTACGGCAAATGAGAAAGTATGAAATCCGATATCATTGGTAGCCTGGTCCATATAACCCCGACCGGTTGCCGGTGTATGAATCAGCGTAAGGCGAATTTGATTATCAGCAGGTTTATCCCAGCCCATTTTATAATCACTCATGACGGTTACGCCATAGCTGTTATCGCCCTGGGTAACATCGGCCCACTGCTGGGCAGGAACTTCATATAATTTAGGCTGATTGTTATCTCTTCTGATTGTTCCGATACCGAGGTCGTAAGTAGCCTGTGCATTTGATACGGTCAACGGGAATGCGGCTTTCAGCAAAGTACCCTGACTGTTCCATTCGAGCTCATTCCTGAATTCCAGGCGATCGCCAGCGGTTCCGGCTGCAAGGCTGATAAATTGCTTCATCACTGAACCGTCCTTTGTGCGGACGACGCAAAGCGATATCCGGGCAGGACCATTCTCGGCAACTGTTATGGTTGGCTGATCAAAATAACCTCTTGGGGCTGCAGTTACGGCATCATACATGATTTCCCATGCCGGCCATGAAACTGATTTATTATTAAGCATTTCCAGACGGATAGGAGCTTTAAGCATCTCCTTTTTCGCTGATTTATCATAGAGGGATGAAACATCACCATTTTTATCGATAGTCACTTTATAGCGATTATTCTCCAGCAAGTTCTTTTTCACTGTGAGGCCGGTTGCCAGAGCGCATGGCTGGGCAGACGGAACCACATCAAAAACACTATAGCTGACGGGAGCGCAATGGGCTGCGATAATTACAGAAGCCACGCGGCCATTCATGGCAATCACCTGGGCTGGAACTTCCTTGCCGGTTACATCATAAACCCTCACCTGATCAAATGTTCCAGGGAGCTCAACGGTTGCGGAAACCACATCTTCTCTTTCAATGGACAGCGGGTTATATATTACAACTGGAATTCCATTGGTACGGGTATCCAGACCGCGGATCACACCACCGGCAGTATTTTCAAGAACGCCGGCAAACTGATTCATACTCAGCAATTCGTCATTCCATGAGAATGCATAGGCTTCAGGAATACTCGTACCAGTAAGGTCATCATGGAATTGATGCCATAGGAATCTGACCCATGCTTCCTGCAGGGTTTGTTTTGGATAGTAGGAAGCTCCGAGCCAGCTGGCCATAACCGAAGAGCGTTCCGCTGCATCGGCAAGGAGTTCGTTCTTGCGATTAAGCAGTTTCATAGCAGCCTGTGAGGAATAACAACCGTTACCGTGTGGTGAGGTAAGAAGTTCACCATTAAACTGCGGTAGCTTATCGAGCTGAGCGCTGGTCATCTCGCGTGCCATCAGATCTGCAGGAGCGCTGATAATTTTCAGGGGACCATCGGAATGAATGGCTTTTTCAAGATAGAAAACAGATGAATCTTCCGGAGCTCCACCAACGTCGCCAGTTCCGAAGTACCTGTAACCAAGATAAACGCCAGATTTTTCACCGGTTTTATCCACTGTGGAAATCCATTTAGGATCTTTCGACTGGTCGCCGCGGAGTTTGGCGCCATAAGAACCACCGTTAAGCGCTGCAAATACCCTTGATCCGTCGACACCAGTCCAGGTGCCGATATCAAAAGGCACCCCGAAAGGAGCACCCCAGGTCAGCTTTTGGGTCGAGAACCCGGAAAGACCGCAATGTTGCATTATGGTTGGAAGTGCATATCCGAATCCAAAACAGTCAGGAAGAAAGATGTCGTAGCTCTTTACGCCGAATTCTTTCTTATAATAATCCTGACCGATAAGGATGGTACGGATTACCGCCTCCGGTGAAGAAATATTCACATCTGTGGCATCCAGTGAGCTACCACAAATATTCCACCTGCCGGCAGCTATATATTCTTTCATGCGCTGCCATGCCTGAGGATAATATTCCTTCATCAGCATATATTTTATCGCCCCTTCGAAACTGAATTTATAATCAGGGTACTTCTCAAACAGATTGAAATTGTCGTTAAATGTATTGGGAATATACTCGTTAATAGAGGTTTGGATTGTCCATTGCCACTGTGTATCGAAGTGGGCAGTACCAATCACGTGGAGTGCTTTGGTTTTGGCGCTGGAACCATCCTGTGGAATGGCTTGCCCGCAAAGGGCAGTCAACCCGATCATTGAAATCAGGACACCTTTGAAAAAACTTGTCATAACGCGTGAATTGTTTTTGGTTTAACAGAAACGCAAACTTACCCTATTCGCAAGCGAATAATAACTGGAAAGTGTTAAAAAATGTGAATAAAATCGTGACACGTGACGCGTGACACGAAACTCGGAAGATTAAGAAACTTTATAATGATCCATGAGGATCCACTGCATGAGGGAGTGCGGTAGGAACGGTTTGAGGTGGGCGATTAAGCGCTGATCGAAACGGCCAATGATATAATGGAATTTCGGTTTATTCTTTTTAACAATTTTGCCAATGGTACGGGCGAGCAGCATAGGATCGGCCCCACCCTGTTCATCTTTAGCCATTATAGCAATGGCATTCCGGCAGTTTTTATCGTAATCGCTACCTTTTGAATCGACTGCCGTAAGTATTCTTGCTGCGGTGAATCCTGTTTTAAAATCGCCCGGATTAATCAGTACGACCCTGATATTGTAAGGCTTGGCCTCCATCGACAAGGCCTCACTATAGCCTTCAACTGCAAATTTTGCTGCTGAATAGTGTCCCTGGAAGGGCAAGCCCATAAGGCCTCCTATTGAACTGACATTAATTATTTTTCCTGTTTTTTTTGCCCTCATAAAGGGAAGCACCGCACTAACCACCGAAGCCATCCCGAAGAAATTTGTATCAAGCTGTTTACGGGTTTCGGCTTCAGAAAAATTCTCTAATGCTCCTCCGATTCCCATGCCGGCATTATTGATCAGAACATCGATTTTCCCTTCGGCCGAAATGACTTCTTTCGTGGCTGAAAGAACAGACTTTTCATCTGTAACATCCATAACCACCATCTTATAAGGCAGTTTTGCCAATGCAGGTTTGCGACTCGTACCATAAACGATATGCCCCTGTGAAGCCAGATGTTCAGCCATTGCCTTTCCCAGACCGGATGAAGCGCCGGTAATCAATATTACCTGAGGCATAATAGAATAGAATTAGATAATACCCAGCATTTTAGAAACCCTGGCGATATTCTCAATGGCGAAATCCACCTGTTCTTTAGTATGAGTAGCGATCAGTGAGAACCTGATTAATGTATCATTTGGCGGCACAGCAGGAGCAACAACAGGGTTAACGAAAATTCCGGCTTCGAGCAGCATTTTGGTCAGGATAAGGGTTTTATCCATATCACCCATCCTTAACGGAATAATCGGACTCTCAGCCAGGCCGGTATGGAAACCGAGATCCTGGAAAGCCTTAAGTGAATATCGGCTCAATTCCCAGAGTTTATCGATTCGCTCAGGCTCCGACTTCATGATTTCGAGAGTAGCTAGAACAGTAGCGGTTGATGCAGGTGTCATGGAAGCACTGAATATCAGCGCCCTTGAATTATGCTTAAGGTAGTTGATCGTGTCGAAATCGCCGGCGATGAATCCGCCTAACGAAGCAAATGATTTGCTGAAAGTACCCATAATGACATCAACCTTATCGGTAAGGCCAAAATGGTCGGCCGTACCCCGGCCACATTTACCCAGAACTCCTAAAGAATGGGCATCATCGACCATTACAGAAGCATGGTATTTTTCAGCGAGTTCAACAATTTCCGGTAATTTAACGATATCACCTTCCATGCTGAATATACCGTCAACAACAATGAATTTCAATTTCCCGTGAGGCATAACCTTAAGCCTACGCTTGAGGGCATCCATATCATTATGAGCAAACTTAACCGTTTTGGCAAACGACAGTCTGGCACCCTCAATAATTGAAGCATGGTCCAAAGCATCAAGCAGTATAAAATCGCCACGCAATGGCAGAGTGGAGATAGCACCCAGATTAGCCTGAAAACCTGTACTATAACAAAGCGCTGCTTGTTTGCCGGTGAATTCAGCCAGTTTGCTTTCCAATTCGATATGGAGATCAAGTGTTCCGTTCAGGAACCTTGAGCCGGCACAACCGGTACCATATTTCTTGGTGGCTGCAACTGCTGCCTCAATAACTTTCGGATGATTTGTCAGTCCCAAGTAGCTATTGGAGCCGAACATTAAAACTTTTTTCCCGTTGATGATGACTTCCGTGTCCTGTTCGGATTCGATCACCCGGAAGTACGGATAAACCCCTGCAGCCTGAACTTTCTGGGGTGCGTCGTACTTAATTAGTCTGTCTTGTAATATGCCCATAAGGGGCAATATTAACGCTTTTCTTAATTAAATGTATTATTTGTTCTTAGAATTTTGCCAAAGTTCAGTATAAATACCGATGAGTTTAGCGCGTATTTTGTCCTCATCAAATTGTTCAAGCAGTTGTGATGAAAGCCGGATTCCCTCGGTATAAAAATCACTATCAGTCATCAACTTACGAACCAAACGAATAAACTCATCTGTCGTTGAGGAAAAGAGGTACGGATGTTCATAGAGCAACCTGTATTCGGGTAAATCCTTGAAAATAACGGGCAATCTGCATGCTGCAGCCTCCAATGGAGCCATCGGACAATTCTCCTGGTTGGATGGAAAAAGAAACAGGTCACCAGCACTGTAAATCAATGGCATATCGTCCAATTCGAACATACCCGGGAAAGAAACATTCGGTGTTGCTTCAGCTATTCTGCTGCTAATCCTGATCAGGCCTTCGGTCAGGGCTCCGAAAGGTCTTCCTCCTACCCAAACAAACTTTGCTTCGGGAATGGCTGCCGCGATGTCAAGAAAATCCTCAACCCCTTTTCGACCTTCAATCTGACCAACACCCAGAACAACAAAATCGGTATTTTTAAGTGCAAGCTTTTGCCGGCCCTCCGTTCGTCTTTCTTCCGTTTTATGCCAGAATTCCAACGGAATCGGATTATACAACCTTACGATGCGAGTTTTGGACTTCAGCACCCTGATGGCTTGCTCGACCATCGGAGAAAGGGCAATACACACATCGGCATAGGAGTATACCTGTTTGAAATACCACCTGATAAATGGCATCAGCATTTGCCAGCCGGGAATGGATCCTTTGGCTGAATCCGGTATTACATGTACCGTGAGTATGCGGCGACCCTTATAACCGATCCCCCTTAAAAAGTAGAGCAGCCCATAGGTATGAGAGTGATAAATATCACCCCGGCCCTCTCCATTAACCACCACCTCAATATCTCCTGTTTTATGCAGTAACTCAACCATCTGTACAAAGACGGTGTAAACACCATTGCCCTTGACCACTTTGGCTAATTCATATATGAGGTGAACTTTCATTCTTTATTCCTTCAAAAATTGAGCCTTTCCCATTTGCAGATCCTTCTTTTTCATTTCCGTCATGCGGATATTTTTGCCGAGCAGAGCCGGATCTATCACGTTATCCTTAATTATCACTCCTTTACAATACTCCAGTGATACTGAAACTTTCCGTGGATGCCAGGGAGGAAAGCTTTTACCGGCTGTCAGTGTGTTCCCCGTAAACGACAGATTGTCAACAGATTTTGCATACAACACCGGGTAATCATACAGGTCGAACTGATTTTTCTCAATTCGAATATTCCGATGAAAGCCCGGCTTGGTGGCATCAGGCTTGGGTATCTCAGGGTAGATGCTTATCACAGCCTCGCAGAACTGATACATAGAAGTCAGGCATTGATCAGTAAAATAATTATTTCTTATCAGCACATTATTCACCCCACCCGATTCATACCAATTGTTTGCATCGCCGGCAATCAGGATCGCCGAACCGCTTGATTCAAACAGGTTGTTTTCGATAACTACCTCTCCGGGTGTTGAAATGAGGATTCCGCGTGCCCTGCAGCTTTCAAACCTGCTGCCGGTAATCAGTACATCAGGGGTCCAGGTAAGGTTTTCCAGCGCATATCCAGGTTCGATGGCAACAGGAACAGCCTCTTTAAACCGGAGCCGGAATAATTCGGAAGACAGGGCTTCAAATTTATCGACCATTCCGTTGGCCACGGTCAGCATAGAGCTATTCTCAATAAACCCCACACTTTCACCAGGCCGTGCCCATATCATGCCAACACTCTGATCATGCATAAATTTGCATAAAAGGGTGTTTGCATCAAGTTTCTCCATGATCCTGACACTTGTTCCGTGAACATTAATCGGATCGTCCATCAGGGCTTTAAAACGGCATTGGTCGACCGTGATTTTCCCCTTGCAATTGGAAAAATGGAAGCCATCATCGTGACCTGAGAGAATGCGGTTCTTTGCCGGGTTCGGTACACTATTCACTCTTCTGAAAGTCA
Source organism: uncultured Bacteroidota bacterium (assembly GCA_903919065.1). Lineage (GTDB taxonomy): Bacteria > Bacteroidota > Bacteroidia > Bacteroidales > UBA12481 > UBA12481. The sequence continues at coordinate 769 of CAIXHD010000340.1, read as the reverse complement.
AGGTTTCGGCAAATTGCGATAATATCCCCAAACCTGCATTATGGTACATATTCAGATCCTCAACCAGAACATTTCGGCTGTCAACAATGAACATCCCGGCATGGTCGCGTTCGCTATGCCTCATTACCAAATAATTACCTTTAGCAGGCAACCTCTTGAAAGCATAATTCAACCGGACCAAACCAGGAGAAAGTTCCTTCGCCTGATAGTTGTTCCAGCCCCCGCCAAGGCATCCCCAATCTCCGGTTTTATAAGCCACATTGCGGGTTATCCGATCAAAATCCATGGTTCCCCACCACTGACTTTTCCAACCTTCGCCCAGGAAAACAATTTTCCCCTTTTCAATTGCAAAAGGTGATTCTAAAGGATCGATGCGGATATCCATGTATTCCGGAGTGGTTTCAATCACTTCGCATTCAGCGGTGAGCGGGATATCCCAGTCGATGCTCACTTTTTTAACCGTGATATCGTTACTTCTGTCGATCGTGAATGGCTGAATCCTGTCGTGATAAACAAAGTCTGATCCTCCGCAATCCAAGGTTACTCCAGAAAGTCCTTCTATCAGAATTGCGCATCTCCTGGGATTATTAACGGTGGTATTCGATTCATAATACACTTTTTCAATACACTGATGTGGCCAGAAATCGTATCGGCCTTTTGGGAAATAAACCACTGTATTGGTTTTGCCTTTGCATGCATCAAGTGCTTTTTGAACATAAGGAACAGCATTAACCCTGGAGTCAGGCTTGAGTCCGAATGTTGCAACATT
>CAIXHD010000339.1 GCA_903919065.1 uncultured Bacteroidota bacterium | reverse complement strand
TAAAATGATTACAAAACAATCAATTGCCAGGTTTCTTCGAGTAGTTGGCCTCATGCAGGTGTCGGATTATTTTCGATATCTCTGGCTTCGCTGGAAAAACAAAACTCACAACCGGGAATTCCGGAAGCTCCATCCAAGTGTCATTTTTCCACCTGATTACCTGATGTATGAAAGTTTTCAGCTCGATTATGAGCGTTATTATATCAATGGGAAAAAAACTGCTGAATGGCTGATCAGTTTGGTGCAGAGACATAAAGATCTGCATGGAGCGAGCGTTCTCGACTGGGGTTGCGGTCCGGCCCGGGTAGTACGTCATCTTCCGTCGCTGGTTGAAAAGGGGACTTTTTATGGTTCCGACTATAATCGAGATTCTATTTCCTGGTGTGCGGCAAATTTCACCGATATTTATTTTCACACTAATGATCTGATGCCGGGACTGGTTTATGAGAAAGAACTTTTCGACCTGGTATACGGAATTTCCATTTTCACCCATCTTTCGAAAGAGGCGCATGAGGCCTGGCTGAATGAACTGATACGCGTACTGAAACCCGGCGGGATTTTGTTCATCACCCTTCATGGCAAATCATTCCGTGAAAAGCTGAGCCCGGCGGAGAAATTGCTTTTTGACTCTGATGAACTGGTTTTGCGTGGCCAGGTAACTGAGGGTCATCGCACTTTCACCGCTTTTCATCCTGAGAAATGGGTCAGGATCTGGACGCTGGGCATGACCGTTCTGGAACACATTCCGGGTGGGGAAGGCGCTCAGGATGTATGGATCCTGATGAAATAACCTTAGAAAATAATCAGTGCCGCACCGGCCAGTATCGCTGCAATAAGAATTGCCGGGGCTACATTAATCCCATTCGTTCCCTTGAACCAGAGGACAGGATTTATTTTGGCACCTGACTCTGAAGAAGCCTGAATGTTTCGATATTTTTCAGGCATATCAGGAATTCCATTCCCGTTAAGGTCAGGTAATTGTGACGCGAAAGTCAGCAATCCGGCCCATTCTTTAGCTTCCTGAACACCGGGGCTATTCGGATCGCGATCAATACGCGTCAGATTAAAGTCAGTGACAGGTGTGCCGTCTGCCAGTTTAGGCGCCACCTTAAGAAGTCCCATCGTACTGGATTTGATGACCCCGAAAAACTTCATCACATAATTGTTGGTCACAAGTCCGTATAATTTAGAGGGATCTTTATCCGGATCGATTTTACGGTATCCGTCCTTATCATTTCCAAGTTCAATTTCGTATACCCGGTCCAGTGGCATCCGCAGCGTGTTTATTTTATAGCGTATCCCCGACCAATAAGGAAAATAGTCAGACGATTTATTCCTGGCGATGAGCATAGCTTCCAGAATATTCTTCAGCTCGCGACCGGTAACAAAACATTTGCACATGGAGTAGCCCATGGTTCCGTCGATATCGCTCATTCCGAGAGGGAGAATCTGAAACAGGTCGGCAGGTAATTGCTTACCGTCTTTTCCTTTCAGAATTTCATCGCGGACCATTCCGGCACTAACCATCACCACATCGGTGGGGTTTCGGTCGATCTTTTTTGCGTAATAGTAAAGCGCATCTGCAAGAAAAGGCCCGAGTGTTGATGTCGCAAGGTTTGTCTGCTGATTGAAACGAACATCGAACCTGGTTTCAAAAAGTGGTTTTCTAACATTTAAGTTTAAGCCGGCGAACAAATCAGTGCCAATAAGTTCCTCCTGATCACGAATCATCTGCTCGATTTTCGGATCGCCCGGAATCTTGTCATCAACGGCTATCAGTTCACCAGAGATCATTTTTACCCCTCCGGGAGTTTTTTCGATCTCAAGTTTGCCGACAAATCTGCCTTCCGATCCGGCCTGAACAATAGGTATATTGTTAACTATTAGTGGTTTAGTAAGAGTTGTATGTGAGTGTCCGGATATGATGATATCAATACCGGGCACTTGCTCAGCCAGTGCAAACTCCTCCCCCGTATATCCTTTCTCAGGATCCAGCACAACTCCACAATGAGAAAGGCAAATCACCATATCTACTTTTTCCTCTTCTCTCAGGATGCGGGTAAAGTTTTTTGCAGCCTGAATCTGTTCGGTAAACTGTGCAGGTTTTGCATTGGGTGAAACATCTGCAGCTTCGATTCCCATCAGGGCGAAGAGTCCTATTTTCAGTCCGTTGCGATTGATTATCCGGTAGGGTTTAATTACGCCTGAGGTGTAAAGAGCTTCCAGACTGTCATCTTTTTTGTTGTTGGGATCAAAAGTGATATTGGATAAAATAAGTCCGGGTATAGCCTTTTCGGCTGATTTGGACAGGATCCTTGCCAGTTCTTCCGGTCCGAAATCGAATTCGTGATTTCCAATGGAGACCATATCGTAGCCCATTTTCTGCATCAGTTGGAGCTGGAACCCGGTTTTAGCCTCAGACGTATGGAAAATGGTTCCCATCAGAAAGTCACCATCGTCCAGAACGAGCAATGATTCCGGTTGTTTGGTCCGATATCCTGAAATTATTGAGGCAATGCGTGAAAAGCCGCCGACTGTCTGATCATCATTCAGGCTCAATGGGGAATAATCGGCTTCAGGGCCAAAACCCAGGAGTCTGGAGTGCATATCGTTAGTATGCAGGATGGTCAGTTTTTGGGCGGAGCCCAGCTGAATAGAGAGAAGAAGAATGGTTAGAAGGGTTAGTTTGCGTAGCATAGATTTGGTTCAATAAAATTTTAAGGTCGAGATTCGAAGGCCAATTCTGAATTTTGAGGTAAAAGGATCAAGTGTGCCATTAAGTTAAAGAAACTACCTGCTCACCTGAATCTGTAATTTCGGAATTCAGAATTCTTCATTCGAATCTCATCTTTTTCACTTCATTTATATTTTTGGCGCCCATCCGTTTTCATATTCGCGGCCCCAAAGCTTATTGGCTTCGCGATCATTGATTATATGACCGTTTGTTGGATCGATATTCAGGGTGCGGCCAGCTCTCAGGGAAATGTTTCCGAGCTGGCAGAGCAGAACGGATTTCTGGCCTTCGGTTACAGGTGCAGTCAGCTTTTCCTTACCACGGATGGCCTCAATAAAGTTCTGACAATGTCCGTCGCCCAATCCGGGATCGGTAGTGTTGAGGACATTGGCAGGTTTAGGTGAGTTCTTGCTATCTACTGATCTTATAAGTTTGGCGTCGGTATCAAAAACTTCATAGGAGGAGGTTTTGTAGATGATAGTTCCTTTATCGCCATAAAAAGCGCATCCTCTGGTGGCCTTGAACTGATCATATATATTGCACGACCGGCCTTCCCAGGTGATTGTTTTTCCGCCATCAAATTCGATCATGATATTTTGTGTATCCGGAGTCTGCCAGTCATCGACTCCTTTAAAATGATAACGTCCACCCATTGATGAAACCTTTGTGGGATAATTCAGACCCATTACCCAGCGGCACATATCCAGTTCATGCGTACCATTATTGAGGGCTTCGCCGGTGCCCCAATTCCAGAACCAGTGCCAGTTATACGGATGAATATTGTCGCGGTAAGGCACTCTGGGTGCCGGTCCCTGCCATAGGTCCCAGTTCAGGTATTCAGGGACTGCGATCTCCTTGCCGAACCCGATCGTATCGCGCTTGTTGGTATAAAAAGCGTGTCCCATATATACGTTACCGATAATTCCGCCTTTAACTTCCTGAACCAGGTTTTGCGTAACGGTCATCGACCGGCGTTGTGATCCCATCTGGATAAGTTTCCCGTATTTTTTAAATGCTTCGGTGAGCAATTCTCCTTCGTGAGGATTATGACTGCATGGTTTTTCAACATAAACATGCTTGCCAGCCTGCACCGCCATAATTGCCATCGGCGCATGCCAATGATCCGGTGTGGCAATAAAAACACCGTCGACCTCTTTATCATCGAGAACCTTGCGAAAATCGGACATGCCAATGGGTTTCGATCCCTGCTTTTTTTCGATCGATTCGATAGCCGGAGCGAGAAATCTGCTGTCGACATCAACAACATATTTAACTGTCACATTGGGCATTGCGGCAAATTCCTCGGCCAGAAATAATCCGCGGCTTCGTATTCCGATTCCTGCCAGGACTACTTTATCGGATGGGGAATTCCTCAAGAAAGAGCCAAATGATTCTCGGGCAACGATCACGCCAGCGCCTGCTATCGTGCCGGTTTTAATAAAAGATCTGCGGTTAAATGAGGACATAGTTTTTATAATGTTGTTGACATATCGATTTAAAAATAAGCTTTTTTGTTCATTTGCATCTTAATAGCTAAAAAACCTACCCGGATGTACCAGGCATTGATTTTCGATTTAGATGGATTGCTGATTGACTCTGAGACGATATACCGAAAGATTACTTATCAAATGGCAGAGGATCTGGGTAAGACTGTGAGCGATGATATCTGGGCAAAGCAGATGGGCAGATCACCGCTTGAGTCGTTGACAATATTTCGCAAAGAGCTTGGGATCAATCAGTTTACGGCACAAGAATTGGTTGATCAACGCAATGTATTAATGCTGGAAGCCTTTCAGAATGAGCTTCAGATCATGCCGGGAGCCATGGAAATCATTCATGCTTTTCATGGAAAAATGCGGATGGCTATTGCGACTGGTGCACCGCGCGAGCTGATGGAGGAGGCAATTTCACGGCTCGGACTGAGTGGATATTTTGAATGCATGCTGCCATCGGATGACCTGAAGGCGGGTAAGCCTGATCCGGAAATTTACCTAAGTACCATTAAGGCACTTGGATTGAGCCCTGAGGAATGCATTGTTCTTGAGGATTCGTCAAATGGCGCCCTCGCTGGTCACCGTGCCGGTTGCTATGTGATAGCTGTGCCCAGTATTTTTACAGAAGATCAGGATTTCAGCTTCGCGAATTATGTTGCCGAAGACTTATTCGACGCCAAAGTTTTAATCGAAGAACTGAATTAGTGAGCCGCAGGCGAACCAATTAGGAGCGAAGCGACCTATTAGCGAACGGAGTGAGCCTATTAGTGAGCGCTAGCGAACCACTTAGCGACCGAAGAGAGCCTATTAGTGAGCGAAGCGAACCTTTTATTTTCTTTTCCGGTAGATCCCGTCCCAGAGGGTGACGAAAGTCTGTCCGCCGTCCTTTGATTGCTCCCAGATCTGGCGAACGGTTCCGTCGGTGTTGTCGTACCAGGTCATTTTATTGATAATCCGGTTGTTTTTATCATCACGGAATTCATCGCCTGTCATGGTCATCTTCCGGTCTTTGTAAATACCTTTCAATACAATGGATACGCCATCGCTGCCGATCCAGACATGCTTCCACTTTTTATCGTATTTATCAAAATAGTTATAGCTCGATCCGGTATGTGAACTTACTACAGATTTCCAGTTTTCCCTGAGGATGCAATCCCCTTCGATTTTTGTGATTTTATTGAATCCAACCATTTCAGCATTGGAGTATACCACCCAATCGCCGGTCCAGAAATCGAATTGCTTGTATTCCTCGCTGCAGCAATCGCATGGAACATTATTTCCTGATTGGGAGTAACCGGACAAACATGACAACAATAATAATGCTGAAAAAACTTTTAGGAACTTCATATTACAAAAGTAATGTTCGGATTAAGTTTTAGGTGCGACAGCAAAAAGTTTACCACCTCACTTATGAAGATAAAGTTGGCAACTCTATAAAGTTGGCAACTTATTTTTTCCATTTTGCTGATGAAATTGCATCTATAGTAATTGATTAATCTTTAACTATTTTATAAATTACTATGGGCAAGATCGAACCGCTAAAATATGGTAAGGTTTACCATATTTACAATCGAGGTGTTAACCGAATGAACATCTTTCGAACAGAACAGAATTTTGAGTATTTTCTTAAATTGTATTTCGAACGTATTGGTCCAATTGCAGATACATACTGCTGGGTCCTTATGAAGAATCATTTTCATATCATGGTTCGGATAAAAACATTGAAGGAAATATTCGAGAAGTTGGCAACTACAATGGAGGTTGACAAATTGCAAAAACTAAATCCGTCCAGGCAATTTGCCAATTTCTTTATAGCTTATTCAAGGGCCTTTAATATACAGGAGAAACGCAGGGGAGGATTGATGGAGAAACCATTCTGCCGCAAGCATGTGGATAGTTTGCAGTATTTTAAAGATCTGGTAATCTATATACATAGAAATCCAGTACATCATGGAATTGCAGAAAGCCCAAAAGATTATATATGGTCTTCTTACCATAGTTATTTCTCCATAAACCCTTCTCCGATATCGAAACACGAAGTTTTGAGTTGGTTTGATTCCACTATTACCTTCAAACAATGTCATCGCAAGCCGATGGATGTAACTAATATTGTGCAATATATGATTGAGGACGACGAAGGCAATACAAAGTTGCCAACTCTATAAAGTTGCCAACTCTAATGTTTTATCTTTACCCAAAATCTGGTGTTATGATACGCAATCAATGGTATATCGTACTGGAATCAAGGGAAGTGAAGAGTAATCCCGTAGGTGTGACCCGGTTAGGCGAAAAGCTTGTTTTCTGGCGTGATCAGTCGGGCAAACTTAGTTGCCTAAGTGATCCCTGTATTCATCGCGGTGCTGCACTCAGTCTGGGAGAATGCATCAACGACCATATCCGCTGCCCGTTTCATGGACTGGAGTTCGACGCCACCGGTCGATGTGTGGTAATTCCTGCAAATGGGGCCTCCAAACCAGTTCCCGATAATTTTGTGGCGAATCGATTTCAAACCTTTGAAAACCATGGTTTTATCTGGATATTTTATGGTGCAGAACCCGGAGATTCGAAACCCGAGTTCTTCGATGGACTGCAAAATCACTCACAGCACACGAAAATTGATCCCTGGTCTTCACATTATTCCAGATCGATTGAAAATCAGCTGGATGTAGCACATCTTCCGTTTGTTCACCGTAAAACGATCGGTCGGGGTGGTCGCACGGTAGCTGATGGTCCGCGCTTAACCTGGCTCCATCCCAACCGCTTCAGGGTTGACGTTTACAATCGCGCCGAAAACGGCGTACCGGCAAAATTTCCGGATGAAACACCCGTAAAATCTGCTACTACCCAGCATCTTGATTTTATATTTCCCAATCTCTGGCAGAATTATCTTACCGATAAGCTCCGTATCTTGGCAGCATTTGTTCCGATCGACGACGAAAATACCCTGGTTTACATCAGGTTGTATCAGAAATTTATTACGATTCCAGGCCTGAGCAACCTGTTTAACCTGATATTTATGCCATTTAATTTCAGAATATTACATGAAGATCGGCGGGTAGTGCAGACACAACTTCCAAAAGCCAGTAAACTCGATGGCGGTGAACTGCTTTTTCCTGCAGATATGCCTATCGTGCAGTATCGTAGGAAACGACACGAACTTCAGAAATAATTTGAAGGCTCGATAAAGTATGAGCTAATTAGCGAGAAATGTAAACCATTTACGAATGAAATTATACCAGCGAACCGTGATGAGGATTTTTAAAATATTTATTCTTTTAGCACTGGTTATGCCATTGAGGGCGCAGGAACCTCTACGTCCGATTTTTTTTAGTACCGATTCTTCCTGGGTCGACTCTGTATATAAATCCCTGACCCCCAGGGAACGGATCGGACAACTGATGATGGTGGCGGCATTTTCAAATAAGGGACCTGAACACCAAAAGGAGATTGAAAGACTGATCCGCGAGGATGGTATTGGTGGGATTGCATTTTTTCAAGGCGGGCCGGTAAGACAAGCGGTCCTCGTAAATCGCTATCAATCAATATCAAAGGTTCCTATTCTGATGGCCATTGACGCCGAGTGGGGCTTGGCCATGCGTCTCGACAGCACCACGAAATTTCCTTATCAGATGGCATTGGGCGCTATTCGCGATAATGGAATTATTTACCGGATGGGCTCCCAGATTGCCAGCCAGCTTAAAGAAACAGGTATCCAGATGAACTTTGCACCGGTGGTGGATGTAAATAGTAATCCGGCTAACCCGGTAATCAATTACCGGTCGTTCGGTGAAAACCCTTATCAGGTGGCTGAAAAGGGGATTGCCTATATGAATGGCCTCCAGGATAATCATATCCTTGCCACGGCAAAACACTTCCCCGGACACGGAGATTCTGATACGGATTCACACCTGGCTCTGCCGCGAATCAACCGATCCATGGCTCAATTGGATTCCGTTGAGCTTTACCCTTTCCGGCAGCTGATAGGCAAGAGACTGGGTTCGGTGATGGTGGCGCATCTTGATGTGCCTGCCCTGGAATCGCGTGAAAAGGTTCCTACTACATTATCTCATGCAGTCATCACAAACCTGCTCTCTGAAAACCTTGGATTCAATGGACTGGTTGTGACAGACGCACTGAATATGAAAGGGGTTACCTTGACAAATCCTCCCGGCGAGATCGAATGGAAGGCAATTGAGGCTGGTAATGATCTTCTTATCTATGTCAGCGATGTAGACATTGCCATCAAAGGTATAGAGCAGGCTATAGCGTCAGGAAAAATTTCAGAGTCGGATATCGAAAAGAGCTGCAGGAAAATCCTGGCTGTAAAACACTGGACCGGTCTGAACAGTTGGAAACCATTGAGAACCGATAGTCTGCCCGAGAGGCTTAACAATACTGCAGCAAGTGTGATAAATCACGAACTGGTGGAGGCGTCCCTCACGGTACTTCAAAACCGCGATAACCTTATGCCGGTTAAAAATCTGGATAAACTGAAAATTGCTTCCGTAATTCTTGGTCGTGATCAGGAGACAATCTTTCAGCACCGATTGAATGCCTATGCTCAGGTGGATCGGTTTCAGTTACCCGAAGCTGCATCCCCCGACCAGATTCGTGCTTTGATACAGAAACTGCAAAGTTATGGATTGGTGATTTTTGGCGTCCAGAATATGGATCAGCGTGCAGCAAAAAATTATGGATTATCGGAAACGGAGACGGTTGTTATTGATCAGGTTGCGGAAAAGGTACCTGCCATTGCTGCCATTTTTGGCAATCCTTATTCTATCGGCAAATTGAAAGACCCAAAGAAATTAGCCGGACTGATACTCGCTTATCAGGAATCGGAATTATCGATGGACCTTACCGCGCAGCTGATTTTTGGAGGTATCGGAGCAACAGGCAGACTCCCGGTTTCAGTAAAGCCCTGGTTTAATGCAGGTGACGGAATGGATACACAAGGTGGTATCCGGTTCTCTTATACCCTACCCGAGGCAGTTGGCATGGACTCCGGATTTCTTAAAAAAAAAATTGATTCCATAAGTGAAGCTGGAATAGCAGCCGGTGCGTACCCCGGTTGTGAAGTTTTTGCCGCCCGCAACGGGCGAGTGATTTTCCACGCTTGTTATGGAAAACATATGCCGGAATCAGATCAACTGGTGGCGCCGGATGACCTCTTTGACTTTGCATCAGTGACTAAAACCTCTGCTCCGCTGGCAGCAATCATGCGCCTTGTTCAGGAAAAGAAGATCAGCCTGAATGCACCGTTCTCGAAATACTGGACAGATTTCAAGGGTACAGACAAGGGCACAGTGTCTGTTCGACAAGTGCTGGCGCATGTGGCTGGTCTGCCTTCCTGGATTCCTTTTTGGGTGGATACGAAAAACCAGGATGGAACATTTAAGGAGAATACCCTCAAAGATCAGCCCACTGACCAATTTTCAGTGCGGGTATCGGAAGGCTTGTGGCGCTATAATTCCTATGACAAGAATATCTATAAACAGATCAAACTGGCACCTGCCATGAGGGAGAGAAAGTATGTGTATTCCGATCTGAGCTTTCATCTCTGGCCAAAAATCGTTGAAAAGCTGACTAAGTCGAAATATGAATCCTATCTGAAAGATCAGTTTTACAGACCTTTAGGGGCAAATTCCCTGACCTATAACCCACTGCGATTTTTCCCGCCTGAGCAGATTGTGCCCACCGAACGGGATACTTTTTTCCGGATGGAAGTGCTGCAGGGATATGTTCATGATGAAGGCGCTGCGATGCTGGGCGGTGTGAGCGGAAATGCCGGCCTTTTTGGCACAGCCGAGGATCTTGGGAAAATGTACCAGATGTATCTCTGGATGGGGTCATACGGAGGTAAGCAGTTCATAGATAAGGACATAGTAAAGGAATTTACCCGCTATCAGTATGAATCGGCAGGCGTCCGCCGGGGACTTGGATTCGATAAGCCTTCAATCAGCAATCATACATTGAGTTATACTGATTCCTACCCCTGCCCATCGGCCTCACCATCAAGTTTTGGCCATTCGGGATACACCGGCACATTTGTCTGGGCCGATCCGGAAAACGGATTGCTGTATGTTTTTTTGAGCAACCGGGTTTATCCTACCCGCGACAATAATAAGCTTTCCGACCTGATGATCAGGAAAGCAATTTTACAGGCGTTGTATGACAGCATAACGAAGAAAGGTTAGGAGGTTAAAATGGTCATTAGCTTAAAGAAGGTTAGTAGGATAATAAGGGATAGGAGGTTAAAGAAGGTGAAGAGGTTAATCGGGTTAATGGTTATATTGATATGGGCGGTGGTTATACCTGTGCAGTCGCAGACCTCAAATAAATACAATGACTCCATAATAAGGAAGATACATGATCTGGCCGATCGTCGCGATGCGGCAAGCCTGTTGCCTTATTTAAAAAGCGCTGACCCTAATTACCGTGGAGAAGCACTGTTTTGTCTGGGGAGTGTGCAGGAGATTGGAATTGCGGATACGATTTTTACTGCCATGCAGGTTGAGCAGGAGCGGGTGCGAATGATCGGAGCCTGGGCACTTGGTCAGACCGGCCACGCCTCAGCGGTGCCTGTTCTGAAGAAAGTGCTGGAGACCGAGACCAGCCCACTCGTTAAAGGGATGTGCTACGAAGCATTGGGAAAATGCGGAACAGAAGAAGATCTGAATTTTATTGCCGCCATCGATTGCCCCTTACAGGAATCGGAGGGGCAGGCGATGGGGATTTTCCGGTTTGGTATTCGGGGTATCACTTCGGTAGCTGGAAATCTCAGAATTCTAAAATTGATAAATACCGGAACCAGCACGGCAGGCATGATCTACGCTTCTTATTTTTTAGGGCGATATGCGGGGATGGACTGGTTGCAAACGGTACCAGCTGAGATAGATGCAGTTTTTGAAAAGGAACGTGACCAGGAGATACGCTCCAACCTGATCAAGGCAGTTATCCGGGCAAAAGATGAAGAAGCCTGGCCAATGGTTAAGGGGATTCTCGAATCAGATGCAGACTATCAGATAAAGGTTAACATATTGAATTCCATGGTCCTTATTCCATGGAACAAGGCATCGAAAACGGTTTACGGTTTGGTTGAAGGCGCTGATCCGAACTTGTCTGTTGCAGGAGCCGAAGCCGTGCAGCGTCATGCTGTTTATACCGATCTGCCTGCACTTCTTAATTGTATCGATAAGACGACAAACTGGAGAAGTCGCTCATTATTGCTGGGCAAGGCACTTGAACTGGTCATGGGAAAACCGGCTTTGGTGAAAAAGGTGGAAAAAATGATTTTCGAGTCGGTCAACCGAACTGCCGATCCTTACATCAAGGCCTGGTATCTGAAGGCGCTGATGACCGATCCGGGGCAATATGCATATGTGGAAATTCAGCATAATAGTCCAAATGGCCCGATTGTGTTTACCGCTGCTCTTGAAACGCTGACAGAAATGCGCAAGAGTCCGAATTTTGCCGAGGCTTCAAAAACGGCAACCGCTGCCGGAGTAAATCTGGAAGAGGAATATTTGAGAATATTTAAAAAAGCAATTCAATCCGGTGATGTATCTGCGGTTGCTCTATCGGCACAAGTGATTCGCGACCCCAAACTAAATTTCAGGGAAAAGATTAAGGAGACCGGTTTTCTGGAGGAGGCATTGACAAAGGTAAATATGCCATCAAAGATCGAGGCATTCGTGGAAATCAACCAGGCGATTGCCTGGCTGAGGGGAAAGCCCCCACTCCAGGTGGGTACCCCCATATATAATCATCCGATTAACTGGGAGGTGGTTCGTCGATTGGCGCCAAAACAAAAGGTGCTGATCAAAACCAGCAAAGGGGACTTTGTGGTTCAGCTGAATGTAACCTGGTGCCCGGGCACTTGCGCTGCCTTCGTGGAACTGGCCGAATCAGGTTTTTACAGAAATCACACTATCCATCGGGTGGTACCAAATTTTGTGATGCAGGATGGTTGCCCACGAGGCGATGGCTGGGGTGCCCCGGACTTTACAGTCCGGTCGGAATTTTCCCCGACACCATTCATGGAAGGAACTTTGGGCATGGCTTCATCGGGAAAAGATACTGAGGGAAGCCAGTGGTATGTAACCCATTCGGCAACACCGCATCTTGATGCCAGATACACGAATTTCGGATTTGTGATTGAGGGGATGGAGGTGGTTCACAAGCTTGAAATGGGAGATATAATTAAATCGATAGAGCTTGTGAAATGAAGGCTCAAGGCACAAGGCTCAAGTGAAGGATCAGGGATCAATTATTAATAGGCCCCGACTTCAGTCGGGGTAAATTGTGGAATTTGATAGAAAAAAGAAAATGATAAAAATATTGGTGCTGTTTGCCAGCATATTGTTTCAGATATCGGTGTTTGCCCAGGGAAAGCTGCCATCGGTGAGGGTGCAGGAAATGAATGGAAAATGGATGCAGTCGGATAAGCTGGCCACCCCGGGAAAGCCGTTGATTGTCAGTTTCTGGGCCACCTGGTGTAAGCCCTGTGTAAAGGAACTGACTGCAATATCTGAGAATCTGATTGATTGGCAAAAGGAGACCGGCGTGGAGTTGGTGGCTGTAAGTATAGATGATTCAAGAAGTTCGTCAAAAGTTGCCCCCTTTGTTTCCGGTCGCGGATGGGAATTTAAAGTTGTTCTCGATGCCAACGGCGATTTAAAGCGTGCCCTTAATGTGATCAATGTTCCACATACCTTCCTGTACGATGCTGATGGAAACCTGGTGTGGCAGCATACATCCTATGCTGAAGGTGATGAGGCGGAGCTATTCAGGAAAATTAAGGAGCTCACGAAGAAATGACCCAATTTGCTGATTTGCTAATATTTCAATGCGGTGAAGTGCCAATGAGACAATTTGTAAATTTAAGATTGAAAAGAAGGTTAATTGCGATAATTGCGCTTCTGGGCTCAATGGTAACTTTTGGGCAGACCACAGGCCATCTGAGTGGTAATTTTCAAGTGGATGCCCAGCTGTACAAAGCGGATTCCCTGATCGGGGCTCCTAAGGTGGATGAAAAATTGCTGTCGAATTCCTATGCGAATTTCCGATACGATTTCGGAAAGTTTTCTGCCGGACTGCGGTACGAAGGCTATCTGAATACATTACAGGGAATTGATCCTAAATATGATGGAGTTGGAGTCCCTTACCTGTTCGCTGATTACCAGACGGAAGACCTGGGATTCACCGTGGGCAGCTTTTATGAACAGTTTGGGTCGGGTTTACTGCTTCGCTCCTGGGAAGATAAAAACCTCGGGGTGGATAATTCTTTAAATGGGGTACGTGTCCGCTCAACACCGGTAAAGGGAATCAGGATCACTGGTCTGATTGGAAAACAGCGGCAGTATTTTTCCCTGGGAACAGGCATGGTGAGGGCATTTGATGGTGAAATATCGTTGAATGAGCTGGTTAAAGCATGGAATGAAAAAGCTACGCGGCTCACACTTGGGGGAAGTTTTGTGAGCAAATATCAGAAAGATGAGGATCCTGTTTACAAACTTCCGGAGAATGTGGGAGGCTGGGCACCCAGAATCCAGTTAAACCGTAATGGATTCAGCCTCGGAGCAGAATATGCAAGGAAAGTGAACGATCCGTCGGCCGACAATAATTTCATTTATAAACCCGGCGAAGCTATGCTCCTGAATGCCAGCTATTCAACCAACAGACTGGGGATCAATATTACTGCCAAGAGGGTGGATAATATGAGTTACCGAAGCGATCGCACGGAAAATCTGAATAAGCTTCTGATCAATTACCTTCCGGCAATATCGAAAAATCAGATTTACAGCCTGATGAATATCTATCCCTATTCTTCGCAAAGCAACGGGGAGATGGGACTCCAGGCAGAGCTCAATTATCAGCTTAAGCGCGGAAGCAAGATCGGGGGGAAATACGGCACGCAGATCAGCCTGAATTTCTCGGCCGCTAACTCAATAGTAAGGAATGCCGTTAATGATACCACCCCGATTGGAGCCAATGGCACCCTCGGCTATGCATCTCCATTTTTCCAGGTAGGTAAAGAGGTGTATTTCAGGGATCTGAATATTGAAGTATCGAGAAAATTCTCTCAAAAATTCAAGGCAATTCTGATGGGGCAGCATTTGGTTTATAATCAATTGGTTATGGAAGGTAAGGGTGATATGGTAAATGCCAGTGTTGCGGTGGCCGACCTGACCTGGAAACCGACTGATGAGCAGGCCTTCAGGATTGAGCTGCAGGGACTGTGGACTAAACAGGATAAAGGAAACTGGGCCATGCTACTGGCGGAATATTCCATCTCCCCACACTGGTTTTTTGCCATCACCGATCAATGGAACTATGGTAACAGCGACACTGAGAAACGTGTTCATTATATATATGGATCGATAGCTTACGTTAGAAATGCAAACCGTGTGCAGGTCAGCTATGGCAAGCAGCGCGAAGGGATTTTATGCGTTGGTGGCGTTTGCCGGAACGTTCCCGCAATGAACGGATTAACAGTTTCAATCACCAGCAGCTTTTAAAATGAAAAATATTTCAGCTTTCGTTAAAATGCTGACTGCCGACTGCCAGCTGCCGACTGCCAACTGGGTTATCCGTCGTCCGATCTTCTTTTTCGTCTCCCGATCAAAAGTGAGAACTCATGGGAAGAATGGGAGGACTCATGGGTCCTCCCCTACGGTCACCCGTCTCCTGTCACAATTCTTAATCCTCCTCCTCCTCGCCTCCTGCGATATTATCGAGGCCCCCTTTATGGAGACTTCAAAAGGGGATACAACCGCAATAGCTAATCCACAAAAAGTACTTCTCTTCGACTTCACCGGTCACACCTGCAAATCCTGCCCCAAGGCACACAAATCAATTGAACAGTTGATCGGATTATATGGCGACAGGTTAGTCCCGGTTGCATTTCATCTGGGCTATTTTGCAAAACCTCTCACCAGCGGAAAATTCTCAACCGATTTCAGAACTTCCGAAGGCACACTTTTGGAAAAGCATTTTGAATTTACTTCTTTCCCGATCGGCTCGGTTCAAACGCTGAATAGCCAGCAGCTTCAGCCTTACGCCTCCTGGCCGGCTGCGGTTGCTGCGAATATCACTGGCAATGCACCGGTGAGAATCGGGATCGCGGTCAATTACCTGTCCGGACTGAATGCGGTGACGGCAAAAATATCGCTGACCGCAATGGAATCTGTGACGGGGCAATTGAATCTCGCTGTTTATCTTGTGGAAGACAGCATCATCGATTGGCAAAAGGATGAGGATTTTGATCCGATGGATATTCCGGATTACGTTCATAACCATGTTTTTCGTACTTCCTTAAATGGATTGTGGGGTCAGACCGTCGGAAATGCTGATGGTATCGCAAAGGATTATATTTTTGAAACGGAATTTTCGAAAATCCTGAATACGGGTTGGAAGGTGGAGAATTGCGTTTTGATCGCGTTCGTTTACAGGCAGGATACCCGGGAAGTTTTGCAGGTGGAAACAAAGAAATTTTAGTCGATTCATAGTAGGAAGAATTTTATTTTATGAGAATTATATTCATTGGTTTGTTTTTGATGCTGGTGTTTTCACCTGGCGGATTTTCCCAGGATCTGGTTCTCAAATACGGCGAATCGGTTGTAAATGGCGACAGTATCTACCTGAGTGGGACCAAATCTTCAGAATTGATCGAGGTCAGGCTTTCAGTAACTAATAACCGGACAACTTCCGTTACGCTTAAGCTCAGAAAAACAGAGCTATATGTTGTGGAAGGGACCGAGTGCAGTTTTTGCTGGGGAGAATGCTATACACCGGCAGTGATGGTTTCTCCAATGCAAATTACCATTCTTCCCGGAGCTACCGACCGGATCTCTTTTATCGGGGAATACAGGCCTTATGAGATCGAGGGTACTTCCATAGTTAAGTTTACATTTTTTGATCCGGCAGATACCACTTTTCAACAAAGCGTCACTGTTTTTTATCAGATTGGAGGTTCTGGAATTCACCCGGATCAGTTATCAGAAAAGATAATAAGTGTCGGACCAAATCCCGCTCATGAATCAATCAGGTTATTCTTGCCGGATGGTCTGATAGGTACACACAAGGCATCCTTAATGAATGGCTGTGGTCAGGAAGTTCTCGAACTCAATCTTCCGACAGGCCAGCAGGTGATCAGCTTGCCGGTTGCCGGTATCCATTCAGGATTTTACTATTTGAAAATCATGGACAAAACGAGAGTCCTTTCAGTACAGAAAATCTGCATCAGTCACTGAGCTTAAAGGCCTGGAACAATAAATAATCAGGGCTTTCCTCCAGATATTAACTTCTGATATAAGCCTTTAAGGTACCGCACTTTTTGCCAAGGCTTTCTCCGTATGGACGAATCGTATATTCCCCAATGCATGCCGGGACGATAAACGTTTCAGCATAATGAACGACAAAAGGCGCAAAGGCACCTGAGGGGCTTTCCACCACAGCTTCACGTCCTTCCACCAGGCAGATTACATTTACTCCGCCATTCGTGTTATGAGGAACCTTGCCAGTGAACCAGTGGCGCCGGGTTTCGATGAACTCCAGTTCATGAAGGCCGGTCTTTTCTTCCAGCCAGCCATCGCCTTCCGCTATTTTTTCGACAGGACTGACCAGATTTTTACGGGTCCATTCTGTGGTACGGTCCCATTGAATATTATTTTTCCCATGCTCGATATTGATCGGTCTGGGCTTGCCATCCATTCCCAGACGTCCCCAATCCCATAATTTGAAAGTGAAAATATAGGGTGTTGCACTGATTTCAAGTACCATGCTGTCTTTTCCGGAACAGTGAACTGTACCACCGGGGATCAAAAAGTGGTCGTGTTTTTTCACCGGCCAGGTTTGAACATGCTTCTCGGCATCAAACGGGATATCTCCTGTCTGTGCGCGGTTCAGATCAGCGATCATAGACTCAGGATCAACACCTTCCTTCAGCCCCAGGTATACGATGGCGCCCGGATTAGCCTCCATCATGTAATAGCTCTCATCCTGAGTGTAATCCATCCCGAATTTCTCCCTGATATATCCCGTGAGCGGATGTACCTGCAAGCTGAGATTTCCCCCGTTGATAGTATCGAGATAATCAAAGCGTATTGGAAATTCGGCTCCAAAGCGCTCGTAAACCCCATTTCCCAATAAACTCTGCGGATTGAAAAAAACCAGATTTATCGATGGAATTTCGATGGTGTCCTCTCCGAATTTCAGCAACAGGCTATTCTCCTCCGGCACGCAGTTAAAGCACCACGCATAGTTTTCTTTTATGGGATCCAGATTGCAATTTTCCTTCATCCATTGTCCCCCCCATGGACCCGGATCAAAAAACGGCACTACACTGAAAGGTTGTTTAAGGCTCTGCATCAGTCCTTCCTTAATCCCCCCGGCCAATACCATTTTAGGTTCATTCCGGTTGTTGGTATCGAGCAGATAATTCCATTCCGGCATCAGTTTCTTTTTCCACTGGTCGCAAACCCTCCAGTCGACAAAGTACCCCTGCTTATAAAGGAGCATCCAATCGGTAATGCCCTTGTTGTTTAGGCCGAGATTATTAACCTCGTGCTTACGCATCCTGAGCTGGATTTCCCAGCGAGCTATATCCGCATATACAAGAATATCAGGGTTCTGACAGATCAAGGTTGCTCCTGTACCCAAAATCAACACGACACCTTCCTGAACTGAACTGATATTTAATTCAGCTTCGGCAAGTTTTTTGGGATCAAAATAATCGTTAATGGTCAATTGGGTTATTCGACCGAAAATCCGATCATCAGTTACGTCCGGAAATACCATCTCTCTGTTATAATCTTCAGGCCACATCAGGTCTTTGGCACTGACGGCCATTGCTGGCCCAATGCCATCAGTCAGGGCGGAAGATATTTCATCATCAAAAACCCCCTGATAATATTCTACTGCAATAATAGTTTTCCGGTTTCCGATGTTAACAACATCCGCCAGAAGCTGTTTGGCAATCTGCCTCCATCCCTTCATCACCGGGAAGTGTCCGTTTACAGTAATGCACGGAAACTGGTTGAATTTTGATTTCTGCAACGTGTTTGGCTTTAGCCTGTAAAAGTAGATGAAATAAGAATTTATTTATACTTTTATTGCTTTGGGCAAGGTGAAGCATGGAATATACTCTCGATCAGATTCTTGATATAAATGTGTTGCAATCGCTTCAGGATAAGCTTAATGCGATTAACCCATTCCCGTCAGCCCTCATCGATGTCAAAGGACGAATTCTTACCGCAACAGCCTGGCAGGATATCTGCACAAAATTCCACCGTATAAATCCAGAATCCGAAAAGGAATGCATTATTAGCGATCAATGGATTAATCGCCATCTCGATGAGGCAAATCCTTCGGTGACCTACAAATGTCCTCATGGCCTGGTTGATAATGCCATACCAATTATTATTGAAGGTCATCATCTGGCAAATTATTTTACTGGCCAGTTTTTTTTGGAACCTCCGGATTTGGATTTTTTCAGGGCACAAGCTATCCGCTACGGTTTTGATATGGAAGCCTATTTGGAGGCTGTAAAAAAAGTTCCGGTCTGGACCATTGAACAGACAGTTACCTATCTTGATTTTATCAAATCATTTACTGAGTCGCTGGCTTTGCAGGGACTGACGCGTTTGCGGGAAATTGAGTCAACCCGACAAGCTGCTGCCAATGAACAAAGGTTTCGTACTATCATTGAGGACTCGAGGGCCGGGTATTTTTTTATTGATTCAGATGGGAT
The DNA here is from genome assembly GCA_903919065.1 of uncultured Bacteroidota bacterium. Classification (GTDB taxonomy): domain Bacteria; phylum Bacteroidota; class Bacteroidia; order Bacteroidales; family UBA12481; genus UBA12481. Next base: position 7,806 of record CAIXHD010000339.1, on the reverse strand, counting down.
CATCAGAGATGTCAACGATACCTGGGTAAAACTTTATAAATATGATAGCCGTGAGGAGATTGTCGGACATCATTTCTCCGAAATTCAGCAGTTCGAGGATAAAGATAAAGCACAAAATTTTGTCCAACATATTTTAAATGACGATCCTGAATTCCTGTCGGGCGATTTTTCCAGGAGATGTAAGGATGGATCGATTGGTTACCATAGTTTCTCGGCAAGGCCACTGAAGAGGGATAACCAGGTAATTGGAATTGAAGGATTTATTATTGATAGTACCGGTCAGCGAATTGCTGAAATTGAGCGTGATTTGTCCAGTTTGCGTTTAGCATCGGTTTTCAACAGTATGGTAGAAGGTTTTGCCCTCCATGAAATCGTTTGCGATGATCAGGGTGTCCCTGTTGATTATGTTTTTCTGGATGCTAATCCTGCTTTTGAGAATATTACCGGGATGAAAGCCCGGGAGATTATCGGTAAAAGAGTTACAGAAGTCATGCCGGGACTGGATTTCTTCTGGATAGAAAGATATGGGAAAGTCGCGCTTACCGGAGAGGCAGTCACTTTTGAGCACTTTGACAGTGTTCTTAACAAGCATTTCAGTGTTACGGCCTTTAGCAATAAAACAGGACAGTTTGCAACGATTTTTGATGACATAACTCAACGTGTTGCTTCCGAGAATGAACTCCGTGAGAGTGAAGTAAAGTATCGTCAGCTCACCGACCTTACTCCGGAAGGAATTCTAATTCATACTGATGGAGCCATCATTTTCGCAAATAACTCGGCAGCCCGGATTCTAAAAGCCCGAAGTGCGGAAGATGTTATCGGAAGGAGGATAATGGATTTTGTTCATCAGGATTATAAAAAAGCTGCCCGGGATCGCATGAATATCGTTTCTAACCATGGGACCAGTGTGCCAGTGTTTGAAGAAAAATTGCTCCGGATGAATGGGGAGCCCTTCTTCTCCGAAGTATCGGCTGTCCCATTCGAGTTATCCGGGCGGAATGCTGTCCAGGTCATTTTTAATGATATAACGGACAGGAAAGTTAAAGAAGCCGATCTGAAAACTCTTGCCCAGGCTATCGATAGTATAAAAGAGTGTGTTTCGATGACTGATTCCAGTAATAGTATCATTTTCGTCAATCAGGCTTTCTGCAACACCTATGGGTATTCACATGAAGAACTGGTTGGCCAGAATATAAGCATGGTAAGGTCGGCGAATCATGATAATGGTACTTCCAGCACAGAGATTCTTTCCGAAACTTTGGGTGGTGGATGGAGCGGAGAGGTGATCAACCGGAAAAAGGACGGAACGAATTTCCCTGTGCATATTTCCACTGCAATAATTAAAGGGGATGATGAAATTCCATTGGCTCTGATCGGAATCGCTACTGATATTACCGAACGTAGAAAAAATCAGGAGGAGCTTATCGCTGCTAAAGAAAAGGCGGAAGAAAGCGATCGTTTAAAAAGTGCCTTCCTGGCCAATATCAGCCATGAGATCAGGACTCCAATGAACAGTATTCTTGGATTTACTGAACTTCTGGAAGATATGGTAGAAGATCCGCAACAGCTGGATTACCTTAGTATTATATCAAAAGGGGGGCAGCGCCTGCTGAATATAATAAACGCAGTCATTGATATTGCGAAGATCGAAGCCGGACAGGTTACTCTTGTCATGCAGCAATTTGATCTTAATGAGTTGCTTCTTGAGCTTTATGAACTGAATAAAATGCGCAATACGGCGATTGAATTTATCTGCGATCCGCTGTCTCCTGAACCTTTGATGATGAATACAGATAAGACCAAATTGTTCCAGATAGTGAATAATTTGCTGAGCAATGCATTGAAATTTACCCGTTCCGGAAGTGTCCATTTTGGTTATACAGTTGAATCGGAAAGCCTTAGATTATATGTGAAAGATACTGGTATTGGTATTCCTCCTGAATTCAAAACCAAGGTGTTTCAACGATTCCGGAAGGTGGATTTGCATGACCGGACTGATTATGAAGGAACCGGACTTGGACTTGCCATAACTGCTGAGTTAGTGTCAATGCTTAAGGGCGAAATTTCGTTTGAATCTGAGGCCGGGCAAGGAACATTGTTTATTGTTAAATTGCCGATATAGTTGATGGTTAGAATTTTAAAAGAATATTTATGAAATCTCTGAAGCTAATTCTTGTGTTTTGTGCCCTCGGTGTTTTTTCCGGCGCAATCGGCCAGGTAAAATTGCCGGCTGTAATCGGCAGTCACATGGTACTGCAACAAAAAGGTGATGCTCCAATATGGGGCTGGGCAAAAGCCAGTGAACAGGTTAGTGTGACAGGTTCATGGGATGAACAGACAGTTACCGCAACTGCGGGAAGTGATGGCAAATGGATGGTGAAATTAAAGACTCCGGTTGCCGGAGGACCTTACATAATTAAAATAAGCGGGAAAAATAAAATTGTATTGGAAGATATTCTGATCGGGGAAGTTTGGTTATGCTCGGGTCAGAGTAATATGGAAATGCCGCTGAAAGGATGGCCGCAGTGGGGTGGGCCCATCGATGGATCGGCTGAGGCTATCGCGGCAGCAAATTATCCAACCATGAGATTATTCACCGTAAAAAAAGCGACTTCATTTGTCCCGGTTGATACTTGTTCAGGCCAGTGGGAAACTTGTACACCTCTTACTGCTGCTGATTTCAGTGCTACCGGATACTTCTTCGGGTTGCAATTATTACAGAAGCTGAACATACCAATCGGCCTGATTCATTCCAGCTGGGGTGGCACAGCTGCCGAAGCCTGGACAAGCAGCGAGTATGTTAGCCAGATTCCGAAATTTGCAACAACTCCGGGTAAATGCGATCCGGAACTGTTCTATAAAAACGCCATTGATACCTATTACAAAGAACAGGAAAAATGGGTAAAATCTATTGGATTTGGCTTTACAGATCCTGGCCCCGCCTGGACTCTGACAAAGGTTAGCGGAGCCGAATGGTCGGATATCCCAGTCCCTGCCGAATGGTCGAAAACCTCTGTTGGCGCATATACGGGAATCGTAGATTATCAGATGACTTTTAAGATTTCCAAAGGGTGGGTTGGAAAGGAAGTTGTTGTTGAACTCGGTCCCATCGATGAGATGGATGTTGCCTGGATCAATGGAAAACTTATCGGAAGCCACCTGAATCCGGGCGATTATGCTACACCGAGAGTTTATGAAATTCCTGCAGGAGTGCTGAAAGCAGGGGAGAATGTGCTGTCGGTTCAGGTTGCCAACGCCACAGGATTGGGTGGAATCAATGGAAAAGAAAAGGATCTGAAAATCCGGTTGAAGAAATCCAAATCAGGAAATTCACTGGCAGGGACCTGGAAAGTCAGAAAAGCCGGTACTTTCCAAACATTGCCACCAATGCCCGACTGTGTTAACTGTAATTATCCGAATACCCCTACCATGCTTTATAACGGAATGATAAAACCTGTTATCCCGTTTGCAATAAAAGGGGCGATCTGGTATCAGGGAGAATCTAACCGCTACGATGGACTTCTGTACAGAAAGATTTTTACCGGTATGATCAACAACTGGCGCCACGATTGGAATCAGGGAAATTTCCCATTCTATTTTGTCCAGATTGCGCCATATAACTATCAGGATAAATTTAGTACCGGACTGTTACGCGAAGCGCAGGAATACGCAATGAAAACCCTTCCGAACACGGGTATGGTTGTGACCATGGATCTCGGAAATTTGAAGAATATTCATCCTGGGAATAAGCTTGATGTTGGCAATCGGCTGGCTAATTGGGCATTGGCTAAAGATTACGGCCTGGTTAATACCTCACATACCGGACCGATGTACCGTACAATGCAGGTTGAAAGCAATAGCATAAGGATTATGTTTGATTATATGTCGGGCGGGCTTACCTCCTTTGGAAATGATCTGGTCGGATTTCAGATTGCCGGTGCCGATGGTGTATTCAAGCCTGCTAAAGCTTACGTTGACGACGCCAAGTCGGTAATTGTGTACAATCCGGAGGTTCCGGCACCAGTTGCCGTACGGTTTGGATGGAACTCAACCGACGTAACAAACCTGTTCAATATATTGGGCTTGCCGGCTGCGCCTTTCAGAACTGACAAGTGGGATAATAAATAGGTGACGAGTGACGGGTGACCAGTGAATATCGAAGAAGAAGATCGATAGACGAACACAAGATCGAAACGCGTGACACGAAACACGGAAGAAGGATCAGAACGAACGAGGGAAGAATGTACTCGGTTCTTTCTGACTAACCCCAGACTTCAGTCTGGGGATTTACCCTCAATGATAACAAGTAACAATGAAGAACATAATAATGAAGCACATTACAACGATTCTCCTGATCACTGCCCTCCTGGCTTCGTGCAAGCCTGAGCCAAAAGTTACCTGCCTGATCAGCGGGACAGTAAAAAACGCCACAGATAAGGAAATCAAGCTGACCATCGGGACAAAAGTCGATACGTTGAAGCTCAATGCCGACGGGACCTTTACCAAAGAGATCTCCCTGACAAAATCTTCTGAAGCTATGCTTCAGGGAACGAAATTGTATGCCGATCTGTATCTTACTCCAGGCAAGGATTTGACCATTACGGTTGATGCACTGGATGTTAATAAGGACCTGGCTTTTTCGGGAACCATGGCTGCTGAAAACGATTTCCTTTTGAAAAAGGGTGAGTCGGACCAGAAAACCAGTGAGAAAATCTTTGCCTATTATAAGGCGCCTCACACTCCTGCTGATTTTAAAAAGGTTGCTGATTCCGTGAGATTGGCTGATCTTGATTTCCTTCAGAATTTTAAATCTGAAAAGGGAAAGCTGGATGCCGCTTTCATTGAATACCGCAAAACGGTTACGCAGTTCGGTTATTACGGAATGTTGAATAACTATCCAATGATGGCAGGATATTACAATACCGACAAACCGGCAATACCGGCCGATTGGGCTTCATATCTGAATGGTGTAAAACTGGATGATCCAGCTTTACTCAACATCTCTGAGGCCAAGTATTTCATCAAGTCCTACGTATCTGCTCAGGCTTTACTCCTCTCCGGTGTGCCGCAGGAGAAATCATATAACAATCCTGAGGTGAGGAAAGCAACTTTTAAATTCCTGGCGGATAATTTCAAAAGCCCCGAGTTCTTTAATTTGATCGCTTTTGAATCCCTTAAGGGAACCATTGATTCCAATGGCCCGGGTGGATTGGAAGAGCAGATCACTGAATACATGAATCGGTCGACTGATGTGGCCAACAAGAAATCTTTGCAGGAAATGGTCGACGGATGGGCATCAATGGCTCCAGGCAAACCGGCACCAATTTTCAATCTTCCTGATATCAATGGCAAGATGGTATCGCTTACTGATTTTGCAGGAAAATATGTTTTTATTGATTATTGGGCTACCTGGTGCGGACCCTGCAAGGCTGAGATTCCTTCGTACAAAAAACTGATTGAAGATTACAAAGCAAAGAATATTGTATTTATCAGTATTTCAGTGGATAAAGACAAGGCAGCCTGGGAGAAGATGGTGAAAGAAGGTATTCCTGAGACTGATCCGGAAACCGGTAAGCCTGTTGTTCCTGCTAAGATGATCGCTATGAGCTGGATGCAGCTTCACGATGCCATTAGATACAACAAGATCTGGCTGGTGAAATTCATCCCGACTTTTGTGCTGATTGATCCAAAAGGCAATATTGTAAATTCGCGTGCAGAGCGGCCATCGAACCCGGAGTTGCGCACTGTGCTCGACGGGCTTGCTGGCATATAGGCTCGCTATCGCTCGCTAATTATGCTTCGCTGCGCTCAGCTAATTGGTTCGCCTTCGGCTCACTAATAGGCTCGGCTGGCGCCTCGCTAATTGAAAACTATTATTAATAACCGCCGGTTTCAACCGGCGGACAATTGAGAAAAAATGAAAAAGTTGCTCCCAATTTCCCTGATTCTTGCAGCTGCCCTGATTGTCAGTTGCAAAAATCAGCCGGTTGATCAGATCAAAATAACCGGAACGATTAAAAATGCCGACACGCTGGTGCTGAAGTTAGTTGAAGGACAAAAGGTTGATACAATTAAGAAAGCTGCTGATGGCACCTTTGATTATCAGAAGGTTTCCGCCAAGCCGGTCAGCGGTTATCTGAGTATCGGTAAAAAGTATGTGATGATTTACCTGATTCCTGGAAAGGATCTGAACCTGTCAGTTGATATGAATAACTGGGACAGTACTATGGTTTTTGGCGGTAAACTTAAGCCGGTGGCTGATTATCTGGCAGATAAAAGGAAGGTAATGTCGAAATGGAGTAAGAACACCCTGGCCTACTATTCGAAGGAGCCAGCCGCATTTCGCATAAGCCGTGATTCCCTCGAAAAGGTATATGCTGACCTGATAACGAAATATGAAGGAATGAAAGCATTTGAGGAGCAATATGCAGCGAAGGAAAAGCTGACTGCGCGGTTTGAAAAAATCGTCGACCTGCAGAACTTTCAGATGATGAGTAAGTATTACACCAAGAAGGATACCGTAATCCTTCCTGCAGGTTGGAACGACTTTGAAAAGGGATTAAAGCTGGATGATCCTGCACTTTTACAAATTAATGCAGCCATGCAATATCTTTCGGGTTATATCGGTGAAACTGCACAGAAAGATGCTGGACTAACGGGTGATGTATGGGGTAAACCGGAATTTCTCGTTGCCAAATTCGTCACTATAAAAAAGACCTTTTCCAGCCCTGAGATGGTGGAGACCTTTCTGTATAATAATCTGGGACAGCAAATAGACGGTGCTACACCAAAGGGAATCGATGCACAGCTGACTGAATATTTTGCACTGGCAAAAAATCAGGAACAGATTGCTGAAATTAAGAAAAAGGTAGCTGACTGGGCCAGTATCATGCCGGGAATGCCGGCTCCGGAATTCACTGTCGTCGACCTCGCAGGCAAGGAATTCAGCCTCTCACAGTTTAAAGGAAAATATGTTTTCATTGATTTCTGGGCGACCTGGTGCGGACCCTGCAAGCAGGAGATCCCTTTCCTGAAGAAGCTTTATGAGGATTTCGAGAAGAAGAATATCGTGATCATGAGCATTTCCATCGATCAGGATAAAAAAGCCTGGGAAAAAATGGTGACGGCCGAAGGCTTCAAATGGTATCAGTTCCATGATGGGAATAAAATGAGCGATAAATTTGTAGTCAGGTATATCCCCTCCTTTATATTGATAGATAAGGAAGGTAAAATTATTGACCCGAGAGCTCCGAATCCCTCCAACCCCGATCTGCGTAAGGTGCTCGATGGGCTTGCCGGCATATAGGCTCGCTATCGCTCGCTAATTATGCTTCGCTGCACTCAGCTAATTGGTTCGCCTTCGGCTCACTAAGTGGTTCGCTTCGCTCACTAATTGGCTCGGCTGGCGCCTCGCTAATTGAAAACTATTATTAATAACCGCAGGTTTCAACCGGCGGACATTTAAAAAAAATGAAAAAATTGCTCCCCATTCTGATCGGCATTATTCTTAGTGCCACTGCAATCGCCCAGCAACCGGTGCTCAAATATGGTGTTGGTGTTTGGAATCCGGATTCTTTGGGAAACCAACGTGTGGTAGTAACTGTGGCCAAAGCAGGCCCGGCAGTGATCTGCGAAATACCCTGGCGCCGCAAGGACCTGAATCCACAGGATAAGGAGGTCCTCGTTTACTCACAAAAAGGAAATCAGCTGATCAAAAATGTGGTCCGTCTGGACATCAGCCGCGAGTCGGGGACGCTGGTTTTTGAACCAACTGCTGGTGCCGGAACTTACTATTTGTATTATCTG
>CAIXHD010000338.1 GCA_903919065.1 uncultured Bacteroidota bacterium | reverse complement strand
TGGCACCTCTTATTACTGGAAGGTAAAAATCCGGGATACAAAAGGGAACATCACTGAAGGTCCGGTATGGAGCTTCACAACATACAACCTGCATATTGGAACACTGACCGATTCCCGCGACAACCAAACTTATCAGACCATCCAGATGGGAGAAGCGTGGTGGATGGCTGAAAACCTCAGGTATGATGCCGGCGAAGGAAGTTATTGCTACGAATATAATGATACCCGCTGTGTTACATACGGAAAGCTTTACACCTGGGAGGCGGCGATGCGCTCCTGTCCCGCAGGCTGGCATGTTCCTACCTTAAAGGAATTTGAGTCCATGATCAATGCCATTGGCGGAGCTGATGTTGCCGGGGGCAAGCTGAAAGATTATGAGCAATCTCTTTGGCGGGAAATCAATGTCGGCGCTACCAATGAGGTTGGATTCAATGCGTTGCCTGCCGGTCGCCGCTATGATTCGGGATTGTTTGCAGGTGCAGGATATTATGCCCAATTTTTCTCATCAACGGAATACAACAGCCAGGAAGCTTACAACATGACTATCGGATACGACTATGCCAATGCTTTCATTTACAATTACAAAAAGGCATATGCTATTTCGGTGCGGTGTGTAAAGAATTAAGACATTAATCTTCCGACATCTCTTTCATCATCTCGCGGTATTTTGAGAATACCCGTGCCCGGCTGACACAACCGACATATTTCCCCTGGTCTAAAACCACGAGAATATATTTGCCAGATGCCTGGATTTTTCTTGCCACCTCTTCAACAGGATCTGTAACCTCAACCATGTATTCAGGCGTGTACATCAGGTCGCGGCAATAGGTAGTCTGATATTGATCTGTCTTGAACATCACCGGTCTTAGTTTTTCCATAATGATGAGTCCCAAAAATTTTCCTTCCATATCGAGTACCGGAAAAACATTACGGTTGGATTCTGCAACCACCTGAACAAGTTCCCCGAGTGTCTGTTCAGGCGAAACATTCCTGATATCATGCTCAATCAATCCTCTGATATTCATTCGGGTAAGTGCAGCCTTATCCTTATTATGCGTAATAAGTTCGCCGCGGCTGGCCAGCCTTCGGGTATAAACAGAATGCGGTTCCACAAGATGCGAGGTGATATAGGCAATCGCGACCGTCAGCATCAATGGTATTATCAACAGATATCCTCCGGTAATTTCAGCGATTAAAAACATGGCCGTCAATGGTGAACGCATCACGCCCGACATTACACCGGCCATCCCGACCAGTGTAAAATGAGTTTCAGAAACATTGACCATCCCAAGGGTGTTGAGCAATCGTGCAAGAAAAAACCCGCTCATTCCTCCAAGGAAAAGGCTCGGTGCAAATACCCCTCCAACTCCGCCTGCACCGGTAGTAACACCTGTTGCAATAACTTTCAGGAGAATGATCCCAAGGATGGCACCCAGAAAAATCCAGGGATCCTGAATCTTATTAAACCACCAGCTATTGGCCAGCACTTCACCCGGATTTCCCTTCAGCAGGCTGGTCAGGGCATTATAACCTTCCCCATACAGCGGAGGAAATATTACAATCAGAATGGCAAGGACCAGACCTCCAATCAGCCATCTGACCCAAACCGACGGGATAGAGTCCATTTTGCCTTCGACCATCCTTAATCCCTGGGAAAAATAGATCGACACAACACCGGTAAATACACCCAGGATAAGGAAGGCAGGTAATTCTGCCACAGTGAATATATCCGTCAGCGAATAGGAGAAAAGCACAGAATCACCCATCAGCAGCCAGGCAACGGAGGTGGCAGCAACGGCCGACATCATCAGTGGAAGCACAGACGCCATGGTCAGATCAAGCATTAAAACCTCCATCGCAAAAAGAACACCAGCAATCGGTGCTTTAAAAATTCCGGCAACGGCACCAGTGGCACCGCACCCTACCAGAAGGGTGATCGACCGGTAATTCAAATGAAAACGCTGACCAAGCCATGAACCAACAGCTGAGCCGGTTAATACAATTGGTGCTTCCAAACCAACGGATCCACCGAAGCCAACAGTGAGCGTACTGGCGACCATGGAGGTATGCATATTATGCCTGTGAAGAAGACTGCTTTTTTTGCTTATAGCATACAAGATCTTACTGATACCGTGAGAAATAGCATCGCCAACCAGATATTTTACGTACAAAACGGTAAGCAGCAAACCGGCCAGTGGATAGAGAAAATATTCCCAATTGGCTTCTGAAATGCTGAATCCGCTGGTGAGAAACAGGTTGGTGTAATGTACAGCATTCTTTAAAATCACCGCTGCTAAACCGCTGATCAGCCCCACTGTTATGGCAAGAAGAAAATTCAGTTGCCTACTGTTTGGCAAGAAATAGGAGGATATCGACCGGAAAATTTTCATACTGTCAGTCTTCACTCCATTTCTTCAGCATTTGCCTGTAGGAGGAGAACAGACGAGCCCGTGATATAAATCCGACATACTGGCCATTGGCAAGAACAGGAATATTAAATGCACTGGTCTGATGGAATTTTTGCGCAACCTCTTCCATACTCTCTCCCGGTGAGATCGTAACAGGAGATTTTGCCATGAGATTCCTTATAAAAACTGTTTCGTATAATTCCTGTTTAAACATGATTTCACGCACATTATCCATGTTAAGGGCTCCATAATAATTGTTCTCGTCATCTATAACGGGATACATATTTCGCTTTGAACGGGCAATTACAGTAACAAGGTCACCCAATGTGGCATCAAGCCTTATTGGCGAAAAATTAGTCTCGATAAGCTTATCAACCTTCATCAGCGACAGCACTATTTTATCTTTATCCTGGGTAAAGAGTTGCTTTCGCCTGGCTAACTGAATGTGATAGAAAGAGAGCGGCTGAAAGAACCGGATCGTAACGTAGGACATGCCGGCAGTTATCATGAGCGGAACGATAAGATTGTAGGCCAGCGTTATCTCCGCCATCAGGAATATCGCAGTCAGCGGAGCATGCAATACGCCGGCAAACATCCCCGACATCCCCACCAAGGCAAATAACACCAATGAAATATGCGGGTCGAAAAAATAGTTATAAACCGATCCGAAGAACAGCCCAACCACCATTCCCGTGTACAGACTTGGAGCGATGATGCCTCCTATACCTCCCGCCCCTACAGTCAGCGCAGTAGCCACGACCTTCATCAGGACAAGCAAAGCGAATATCAGGATTGTTGCACCAGCTTCGCCGGAGAAAGCGTAATAGCCTGTATTGTCAAAAATGAAACTGAAATCGCCATTCAAAGCACGGTTCATTGAATCATATCCTTCACCATAAAGGCTGGGAAACAGAAATATAACACCACCCAATAAGCCTGCAGCCACAAACCATCGGGTCCATTTAGACCTCAATAATTTAAAAAGGTCATCAACCCGGGTGATCACTTTACTGAAATAAAGGGATACCACACCAGTAAGAGCACCGAGCAGAATAAAAAGAGGCACATCTCTCAACCTGAATTCCTCGGCAATTTTCAGGGAGAGCAGAATATCCTGTCCAAGAAGCAATTCTGAGGTAAGTGTTCCGCCGATCGCTGCAATAAGTAACGGTACCAGGGATGACAGAGTCAGATCAAGCATCAGTACTTCAATGGTAAAAATGATAGCAGCAATGGGTGCTTTAAACAGTGCAGCAAGAGCACCGGTAACAGCGCAGCCAATCAGCAATATTATCTGCCTGTAATTCAGGTGGAGCAATTGTCCAAGATTTGATCCGATAGCACCGCCGGTAAGTACAGCAGGCCCTTCGAGGCCGACAGATCCTCCAAAACCTGCAGTTAGCATACTGGTAATGGCAGAGGAGAACATATGGTGCGGCTTGATTGCTCCTTTCGTGCCGGATATGGCATGAAGAATTACCGGAATACCAAGCCCGATCCTTACTTTCAAAATGTAGTGCACGAGAAGGACGACGATAGCAATTCCCACAGCGGGATAAAAGAAGAACCAGTAATTGTGCATTTCTGCAGAAAAGCCATGAGTCAGCAATGTCCTGATCAGATGCACGCCATTCTTCATGATAACAACAGCCAGCCCGGATAGCAACCCTATCAGCAAGGATACGACAAGGAAAAAATTACGGTTTGATACATTCCGAACTCTCCAGCGCAGAAACCTTACCAGCAGATTATAGTTTTTATGTTTTTTCGTACCCATGCCTTCCAGAAGAAAGGGTTAAAATTAACCTTTGTGAAGATACTTCAATTTCTTTTAACGCATTTTTTAAAAGTCTGTAACCAGCCGATTCATCCGGAATCCTTATCTTTGGCGGTCTGAAAAAACAGTAATTCATTGGTTATGAAAAGAGATACCGAAGTTTTTGATCTGATTAAAAAAGAACAGGAGAGGCAGAAGAATGGAATTGAACTCATTGCCTCGGAAAATTTTGTAAGCAACCAGGTACTTGAGGCAATGGGCTCGGTACTGACCAATAAATATGCCGAAGGATACCCGGGGCATCGCTATTACGGCGGTTGCGAGGTAGTCGACGAAACCGAACAGCTGGCCATCGACCGGCTGTGTAAATTGTATGAGGCCGAATATGCAAATGTTCAACCGCACTCAGGTGCACAGGCTAACATGGCTGTTTTTCTTACTGTGCTGAAACCAGGCGACACCTTCATGGGACTCGATTTATCGCATGGAGGCCATCTGTCGCACGGATCTCCCGTAAACAGCTCAGGTATTCTTTACCATCAGGTATCTTATGGAGTAAAAGAGGATACTGGTCGTGTGGATTATGACATGATGGAAGAAGTTGCGCTTCGTGAAAAGCCGAAAATGATTATTGGTGGTGCATCTGCATATTCAAGGGAATGGGATTACGCAAGAATGAGAAAAATTGCTGACATGATCGGTGCTATTCTCATGATCGATATGGCTCATCCTGCGGGTTTGATTGCTGCCGGACTGCTGGATAATCCGCTGAAACATGCTCACATCGTTACCTCCACTACACACAAAACCTTGCGCGGACCGAGAGGTGGTATTATTTTGCTGGGCACTGATTTTGATAATCCATGGGGTGTGGCAACGAAGAAAGGTGAAATAAGAAAGATGTCATCACTCATTGATTCAGCGGTATTCCCGGGCATTCAGGGCGGACCACTGGAGCATATTATTGCAGCTAAAGCGGTTGCTTTCGGCGAGGCTTTAAGCCCCGAATTCACTGTTTACCAGAAGCAGGTGAAGAAAAATGCTGCTGTCATGGCTGAAGCTTTCATGACCAAAGGATACAAGGTTATCTCGGGCGGAACCGACAATCACAGCATGCTTATCGACTTGCGCACCAAGGTGCCGAATGTTACGGGTAAGCAGGTGGAGAATGCGCTGGTGAGAGCCGATATTACGGTTAATAAAAACATGGTTCCTTTCGACTCACGCTCTCCATTCCAAACTTCCGGCCTCAGGGTTGGAACACCCGCAATCACCACCCGCGGAATTAAAGAAAATGATATGGAGCGGATTGTGGACCTGATCGACCGTGTGATTACGGATCACGAAAATGAAAATCTCATCTCAAAAACTAAAAAAGAGGTGAACGAAATGATGAGTGGATTGCCGATGTTCGCAGATTAAAAAAAAATCAAAATGGCTTCAATGAAATTCAAAAATATCGTTCTGACTGCCGGAATCACGATTTTATCGGTCGCAGGTATCGGATTATTATTCCAGAACTCGAAACATGACCCCCGGAAAGAATATGAGAAGTTTCTTGTTTCAGAATATCGCGGACTTCCATCTGTCGAAAAGGAAGATATTCAAAATTCAGGCAAGAAAGAGATGGACCGCCCCGATGTGGCTGCATTCTACGAATTCATTAAAACCGTGGATCCCCTCACCCGGACAGTTCCTGTTGAAAGGATCATGGAAGCCAATAAAACGACTAAGGCTCTATCAAGTTTAAAATCAACCAATGAGTCTCTTTCCTGGACTGCATTCCCTACAAATATGGGTGGGAGAACCCGTACCCTGATGTTCGATCCGAACGACCCCGCAGGCTCAAAATTATGGGCAGGCGCAGTTACCGGTGGTTTGTGGTATAATACGGACCCGGCCGGCGGCGCTCAATGGACCCCTGTTAATGATTTCTGGCCAAATCTTTCGATAAGTTGCATGACTTATGACCCGAATAACAAGCAAACATTTTATGTTGGAACAGGTGAAAGCCAGACAGCGCTAATCATTTACCGCGAATCTTCAGGATTGGGAACAGGCATCATGAAGTCGGCTGATGGTGGTCAAACCTGGGCACAATTGCCATCCACCCTGAACTGGCCTTATGTGACAGATATTCTGGTGAGGAATGAAGGCGGAACGAGCGTTATTTATGCAGGTGTGGCATCCGGATATTATAAAGGTATCTCTCAGGTGGCAAAACCCACTAATGGATTGTACCGTTCAGCAGACAATGGCGCCACCTGGACTCAGGTTTTACCAAATATTCCAGGTAAAGACTATTCTTATGCCCCCTCTGATATTGAAACCACCTCTGATGGAGCAAGAATAATTGTCGGGACAACTTATGGGATGCCCGAAAATGCTACCGACAACGAAAGGTCAGGCGCGGCCTGTATCCTGACTTCCAGCGATGGCTTAAGCTGGACTGTCAACAATACTTACCAGCAAAGGATTCTGGCGGCAACCACGAATAAATATCCGGGAAGGGTGATGTTGTGTCAGGCACCATCAAATCCTGATATGGTTTTTGCAATTGTTGCATCAGGCTATGTAAGATCCGATAAATTTATTGGTTATGGCTGCCAGTTTCTGTTGAAAAGCATTGATAAAGGCGCCACCTGGACGGAATTAAATTACCCGTCAGGATTTGCATCCCTCGCCTGGCATGCCTTTGTTATCAATGTTAGTCCACTGAATCCCAATATCATCTGGGTTGGCGGACTCGACTCGTGGAGGACTACCAATGGTGGAACTACCTGGACAAAACAATCCGACTGGGCTGAAATGTACGGGAATGGAGCCGACGATTATGTTCATGCAGACATCCATGTTATAAAATACAAACCCGGATCGGATACTGAGCTTTATATTGCCACTGACGGCGGAATTTTTGGTACCCGCACTGCCAGTGCTCCCGATATCGGGATGAAGTTTTTTGAATTAGCGAACCATTACAGCACCCTCATGTATTATTCCTGCGCCATCCACCCGGATGCCGGTGCCATTCATTTCCTGGGCGGATTACAGGATAACGGAACGATGTTCTATCGGAAAGGGAATACCCCAACTTTTAAGGACATGCTTTCAGGTGGCGATGGCGCCCTCTGTTTTATCGACCAGAATGAACCTAATATACAGATCACAACTGTTTACAACAATGCCATTTACCTATATAATGGCGCTAAAGAAATGGATCCGGCGGGTGCGGGATACAAGGGGCTGGGAACAGGAACCTTTGTTAGTCCGATGGATTACGACTGGAAAAACAACATCCTGTTTGCCAACGGAGGCAACGAGCAGCTAAATTTCCTTAACACCCTGCATGTTTTGAATATTGCTGTTACCGGCATCACCGGCAGTAATACCGGCAAATTGTTAGCTACTCATTCCACAGTGCCCTATTCCAACATCAAGTGGTCGGAGTCTTCACCGGTAAATCAATCCAATATTTTTATCGGTACACAGTCGGGATTGCTGTTTAAATACGCTGATGCTTCCCATACCGGGACACTTACAGAGATTACCTCAGCTGATTTTCCTGCAGCAAACATCTCCTCTATAGACATAGCCGCATCGGAAGACACCTTGCTGGTTACCTTCTCCAATTACGGCGTTAACTCAGTCTGGTTAAGCCAGAACGGCGGCACGAATTGGAAAAATATTGAAGGTAATTTGCCCGATATGCCCGTTCGCTGGGGGATATTCCATCCAAAATCAGGCAAACAGGTTATGTTGGCTACTGAAACCGGAATCTGGACAACCGACAATGTTGCAGCTCAAAATGTTATCTGGACTCCCCAAAACAGCGGTATGGCCAACGTCAGGACCGACATGGTGAAATTCAGAAAATCTGACAATACAGTTCTGGCAGCCACTCATGGCAGGGGGATGTTTACCACCCTTTGGAAACCTGTTTACACCAGTGGAATCAACGATGAAAATATCGCAAATAAAGGCTTGAGTGTATTTCCGAATCCTTCGGCCGGGCAATTCTATGTAAAAATTGAAAATCCCGTCAATGCCGAAATCACTGTAATGGATATTTCAGGAAGAATCGTTCTTAAACAATTGG
>CAIXHD010000337.1 GCA_903919065.1 uncultured Bacteroidota bacterium | reverse complement strand
CCATCGGGGTCCACCATAATAATTCCGGCAACCCCTTTTCCCGACAATCCTCCGAATGATTTGAAAAAATACCCGCGTCGTCCGGTATACTTGTCACTGATCGCTTTTGAAAGAACAGGCTGTCCATCCTTCATAGGCGCCCCGGTGAGACAAACTGCCACTTTGCCATTAAGGTCAAGGCCCTTTAAGTCGTTCCAGTTCTCGGTCGGCTCCTCAATACCATATCCTACATAAACCAGCTGGAGCTTATCGAAATTAAGCGGACTGCCGGATAAGATTTTGTAATCGGTTTTATGAACAAGTTGAGTTTCGCCACCCTTACGCTTCAGTGTCCATAAAAATTGATCGTTGTATTTGGTGCGTGCAAAGGGCAATCCCTGAAAATAGGTGGGCTCACTGCCTTCTTTTGTAACCAGCGGTTTCAGACCCACAGCTGCAAACTGTGAGGCTACATACTGAGCTGCCACTGCATATTCCGGGGTGGTAGCCACCCGGCCATTCATATAATCCGAGGCCAGAAAGTATATATGAGTACGAAGCTCATCTTCCGAAATTGATTTGTATCCGGCGTCAGACTGCTGCTGGGCCCGGAGTGATCCTGCCGATATGAAGAGTGAAATGAGCAGGGTGAGTAATGAGGCTTTTCTGTTCATGATCTGTCTATTTTGGTTTTAAAATTATCACATTATCTCATTATCTCATCATCTCATCATTCTGGCGCACTGAAGTGAAATATTTATGTGCTTATTTTTCCATTTGGGAGAGTTATGTGCATCTATATTAAAAACTTCAAATCATGAAAAAACTGAGTATTAGAAGATCGGGTGACCAACCAACATTAAAAGAATCATCAGCTAATGTTCGTACCTTTGGGAAAATCAAAAAAATGGAACGCGTTATTAACCTGCATATCCAGAGACTTCCAGAAGGCTTATATCTTGCTACATCCGACTCTATTCAAGGGTTAGTGGCACAGGGCAGGACAATTTCTGAGACAATAGAAATTGCAAGAGACATTGCAAAAAGGCTTATCGAAGCGCAAGAGGATAGCTTTGTTAATACTCTTGTTCCGCTCTCTGACAATTTCGATTATCCTATGATAATTGGTGTGTAATGGGCAGCCTTGCCGGGTTTCGATACAGGCAGATTATCAAATTTCCGTAATCTCAATCACCACACTGGTTTCATTGGCCGAGGCCGAAACCCGCATGCCAACGTTCATTAAATAGTCGCCGGTATAGGAATTCCCCGATTCTTCCAGTGATTTTCTTGCTCCCGGCATCAGGTTTATCTCTTCCACTTTATATGATTTTTTCGGATCCAGACCCTGCAAGCGAACCGGACCGTATAATGGATCGTACAGCGGATGAAGCGTATAGGAGAACAGCACCGCCTTGCTTTTTGCCGCATTCGCATACATCACTACCGCGCGGGTTTCCAATAACGGCGAAACCAACCGGTACATATCGCCCTGCCAGATCACCGGACTTAACCGCTTGTAATTGGCCACCGCCTCCTGGCAATATTTCAGTTCATTTTCTTTCAGGTCTTTTACATTGATATCAAACCCCAGCTTGCCCATCATGGCAACATCGGTTTTAAACTTGATGGATTGCTTTCCCCAGGAAGTTACGTGATTGCATATTGCGAACGACGGGAAAAACTGTGAGTATCCCCATTGAATATATACCCGGTTAACCGGATCGGTATCGTCGCTTGCCCAGAATTCAGTGAAATATTTCAAAAAACCGTAATCGGTGCGGCCACCACCACCAGAGCACAACATCATTGGCAGATCCGGATATTTTGCTTTAATCCGGTCCAGAACCTTATTCAAACCATTGGTATACTCAATAAACAGATGCGATTGCTGATTCTTCAGATAGGTTGAATAAGCGCTGGTCATCATGCGGTTGCAATCCCATTTGAAAAAAGATACCCCGGGACCGGTTTGCATGATGTCATCAACCACCTTGAATACAAATTCCTGCACTGCCGGATTGCACAAATCAAGCACCAGCTGCGTGCGGTAATAATTCTCCGGCCGGTTCGGAAGTTTCAAAACCCAGTCGGGGTGATTCTCATACAGTTCGCTTTTTGGATTTACCATTTCAGGCTCAATCCATATCCCGAATTTCGTGCCCGTGATCTCGGCCTGCTTCATCAGAAAACCCAGACCGTTCGGAAGTTTTGTCTTGGTCGTCTGCCAGTCGCCCAACCCTGATTTATCTCCGCTCCTTGGATATTTATTACCAAACCAGCCATCATCGAGCAAAAACATATCTACCCCTAAAGTTTTTGCATCCACAAACATATCGGCCAGTTTCTTCTCATCGAAATTGAAGTAGGTGGTTTCCCAGTTGTTGAGCAGGGTGAGACGCGGTTTCTCCCCGTCTTTGATGCCATATTTCCGTGCCCAGGTGTGCAGGTTCCGGCTGGCCTGACCTTTACCGTTATTCGAAAAAGTATAAATAAAAGAAGGCGTGGTAAAGGTTTTTCCCGAAGCAAGACTGTACTCGGAGGCAAAAGGATTGATGCCTGAGCTGATCCGCAAGGAATTTTTATGATCCAGCTCAAATGCCAAACGGAAGTTGCCCGACCAGGCGATAGTTCCGGCAATCATTTCCCCTGAATTTTCGCCGGCCTTTTCATTCAGAGCAAGGAAAAACATTGGGGCTTGATACATATCGGCTCGTGCCCCCAATTTCGAATCAATCACCTTGGTTCCGCTCGTCAGCTCGCTTTCCTGCATACGTGCTTCCTTGGCCCAATCACCATGGAACTGGGTTAACCAATAGTGTTCAGCATCGAAATGCAAAATCGAGGAAGCATAATTATAGAGCATCACCGGATTCTTTTCCTGATGCTGAATTTCGCTCCATTGCTCAATTACGTTTTCATTGAAAAAGGCTTTGTAATGCAGGGTAACATCAACCGGATACTGTGGATCCTTTAGCTTGATAATGGTTTCGGTTAT